>JAJFKH010000013.1 GCA_021773305.1 Gammaproteobacteria bacterium
AACCGTCCCTCTGTGGCAGCAGCAACTGTCCCAGAATACAAGACATCATCCCCCAAGTTAGCACCAGCATTGATCCCAGCAACCACCAAGTCAGGCTGATGATCCAGCAAGCCTGTTAGTGCCAAATGCACGCAATCCGTGGGTGTACCTTCGATACTCAAAAAACCATTGGTCAAACGCTTTAAGCGTAGGGGATTATGCAGAGTCAAAGAATTGCTCGCGCCACTGCGATTACGATCAGGAGCTACCACATCCACATCGGCTATTTTCTTGAGGGCATCGGCCAACACTGCCAATCCTGGCGCATACACCCCATCATCATTACTGACTAATATTTTCACAGGAAATAAATTACACAACTTATTGATTTGTAAGATATATTATAGGCTATTTCAAGCAAATTAGCCTAACCTATCTTGTCTCTTGTGACTATTATTACGCGATATCGCTTATTTTTTAAACGAATATAATGGTATGATGGTAGTATATTACTGTAAGCTAATTCCATTATGCTTGGTGCAATATACATAAGGAGATGATCTCATGCCTCAAATATGGTTAGAATATTCAGCGAACATAGGTATTGTTGAGCCGGAAAAGTTTTTCCCTGGACTTCATGATATCTTATCTGAAATCACCGATCCAAATTCATGCAAAAGCCGGAGTCTCTGTTGTAGTGATTACTATGTCGGTAGTGATTGCCCGTCCAATGCCTTTATTTACCTAAAAATTTCGTTTTTGCCTGGCCGCGATGAGAACACGCTGAAACAGGTGGCTGAGACAGCCTTGAAATATTTGCAATCTTATTTCAAGAAAACTATCGAAATAAAGCAATTATGCTGTGAACCTAGATTGGAAATTACAGAGTTAAATCTTTATTTTTAATGGGTTGTGTCGCAAATTTTTGCTATCCCCTTCAAAAGCAAAATGTTATTTTCTCTAGGCGCAAGTTGCTCTGGAATAGTTGTCTAGTCAGCGACTTAATGCTGGTTTTTCCTTAGCATGTGGTGCTGTTCAATGTCTTACAATGTTATTTATTTTGATTTATCAACTAGTTAAGTTTAGGGAACATATCTACTTTGGTCTAACAATCACTAACAATGCTATTGACGCCAAAGAGAAATGTGTATATAATGCACAACATACTATATAAAACAATGCTCAAAACATCGCTTATGACACAACTTGCACTCACAAATCTCCACGCAGGTATAAAATCAAAGTCTCACCACTATAAAGACGTTGGTTTAGGCTTTGTGGATTTTTGCAAATTTGTCAGCCCTAAACACATCTACGGACTCCATGAAGAGCAAGCAGCAAAGCATGTTTTTACATCCGAGTATTATGACACAACCGCCATTGCAGAAGATTTTATGATAGAAGATGAAGCTGTTTTCCGTGGTGAAAGCCTGGTAATTTTCGAAGCTTTTATGGTTCATGGAAAACCCAGATTCATGCTCGTACAAAAATCTCCTTACATTGAAAATAACAAAATCCAAGGCTGTTTTTTCCTCTCAACTATATTACCTCTTCAAACTATTGAATCTACAAAAACCTATCTTGATAACCCAGACATTAAAATATCTTCTCACACAAAAAAATTTCTCGATATTTTTAACCTTTGCCCCAGCCGAAAATATGGCCTTAGTAAAAGAGAAATGCAAACCATCATCGGCCTCACGCAAGGTAGCTCTGCAAGGCAGATTGGCGAAAAACTCCAACTCTCTCGCCGAACCGTAGAATCCTACATTCGTAACATTAAAGATAAGCTCCAAGCACAAACTCAAACAGAAATTGTTGCTAAGACAATTAAAGAAGGTTTGGTGTAACATTATGGCAAAATTAGAAAATTTATACTGTATCGCTGCAATTAAGTCAAAAAAAAATCAATACATCAGTGCCAGCCAGGGATACGCGGAGTTTTGTCAATTCAACAATCCCAAAAAAATCATAGGTACAACCGACTATCAACTTGCTGAACATGTCATACAATCACAGTATTACAATTATGAAACAATGGTCGAAGAGTTTATACTAGAAGATGAAAGAACTTTTTGTGGTGAAAGTCTATTGGTTTTTGTAGCTGCTCTCGTCCACAACAACCCAACGTACTTACTATGCCACAAAGCTCCTTATAGAGAAGGAAATAAAATCGTTGGTAGCTTTTTTCAAAACACAATTCTGCCACAGCAAAATATTCACAGCTTAAAATATTATTTGAATAATCCTGATATTATTTTGCCAAACTATACTAAAAAATTTCTCGATATTTTTAACCTTTGTCCCAGCCAAAAATATGGCCTTAGCAAAAGAGAAATGCAAACCATCATCGGCCTCACGCAAGGTGGCTCTGCAAGGCAGATTGGCGAAAAGCTCCAACTCTCTCGCCGAACCGTAGAATCCTACATTCGTAACATTAAAGATAAGCTCTCTGTACAGACCCAGACGGAAATTGTCGTCAAAGCGATGCAGGAAGAGCTAGTATAATTTTGCCATATTAGCTGTTCAAACTTTAATACTTCTGTGTTTTATCAAACAAACTATAACCACACACCCTTGCTAATGCATCTTATAAATTGAAAATATCCGAATCACCTTTTTCACCCACGACAGAAAATATAAAAAACATCCCCTTATATGGCTCCATACTTGGATCCATGATAGCTAATCTACCACTTGAAAAAAAATTTCATCCTGTTTTATCATGCCCAAATCATTTCTTGCACGTTCTTCTAAGGCATCAGAGCCATGTTTTAAATCATCGATGTCAGCTTCTACTGCTGCGTTTTCTTTTTCTAAATCAGTATTTTTCTGCTGCCAAGTTGCAACTTCTTTTCTCAGTGCGGTCACTTGAAAAATATTTTCATCTGCAAACCACAGCTTGTACTGCAACACGAGAAAAATGCCAATGAGAAGAATAAAGACCGCTTTCATTATGGATTACGACAATGGGATAGTAAATGCCCTTTGACCTGCATAGATAGCATCCCTGCCAAGCTCCTCTTCTATACGCAGCAATTGATTATATTTCGAAACCCTATCAGAGCGACAAAGAGAACCTGTTTTAATCTGGCCTGCTTGGGTCGCTACCGCTAAATCCGCAATAAAACTATCAGCAGTCTCTCCAGAACGATGGGAAATAACCGTGGTGTAGCCACTTTGTTGAGCCATTTCAATAGCGCCTAGGGTTTCTGTTAAGGTACCAATTTGATTCAGTTTGATGAGGATCGAATTAGCTACTTTTTGCAGGATCCCTTTTTGCAAAATTTCTGTATTTGTTACAAATAAATCATCTCCCACTAATTGTACCCGAGAGCCTAATTTTTCTGTATGTACAGCCCATCCTTGCCAATCATCTTCTGCCATGCCATCTTCAATAGAAATAATAGGATAGCTATCCACCCACTTGGCTAAATAATCACTAAATTCTTCTGATGTAAGCTTTTTATTCTCTGAATCCAAATGGTAATACCCATCCTTGTAAAACTCAGAACTGGCTACATCCAATCCTAAATAAATATCTTTGCCTAGTTGAAATCCAGCTTTTTCAATCGCACTCACAATAATTTCAATAGCGGCTTCATTGGAAGGTAAATCTGGAGCAAAACCACCCTCATCACCTACTGCGGTACTTAAACCTTTTTGCTTTAACACAGCCTTTAATGCATGAAAAATATCGGTGCCATACCGCAAAGCATCACTAAACGTGGCCGCCCCCACAGGCAAAATCATAAATTCTTGGAGATCCACATTATTATCCGCATGAGCGCCACCATTAATGATATTCATCATAGGCACTGGCAGTAGAAATTCATTACTTGTATTTAAAAAACGAAATAATGACATTCTCTCTGCTATCGCCGCCGCCCTTACATTAGCCAAAGACACGGCTAATAATGCATTAGCCCCTAAATTTTCTTTGTTGTGTGTACCATCCAACTTTAACATGATGGTATCAATTTGTTGCTGCTCACGAGGATCTTGATGGAGCAATACTGGCTTAATCTTCGTATCGATATTGGTAACCGCTTGACGCACACCTCGGCCACCGTAACGCTGCATATCACCATCGCGTAATTCTAATGCTTCTCTGGCACCGGTAGACGCGCCGGAGGGTACGCAGGCTCTACCCACAACACCCGTATCTAAAATCACATCCGCTTCAACGGTAGGGCTTCCTCTAGAATCTAAAATTTCTCGGGCAATAATATCTGCAATAACAGCCATGAGTTATCCTCGTTGTTTAACCACATTATCAATCGCTTGAAGATCTTCTAGCAACGCTTTTATCTGATCAAGCGGCCATGAATTAGGGCCATCACTTTTCGCTTTATCCGGGTTAGGGTGAGTCTCCATAAAAATACCAGCAATCCCCACAGCCACCGCAGCTCTTGCCAGCACCGGTACAAATTCCCGTTGCCCACCAGAACGATTACCCTGGCCTCCAGGTAACTGTACCGAATGAGTTGCATCAAATACCACCGGCGCACCCGTCTCCCTCATGATAGCCAAGGAGCGCATATCAGAAACCAAGTTGTTGTAACCAAAACTGGCACCTCGCTCACACACCATAATATTTTCATTACCTGTGGCCCGAGCTTTTGCAACCACGTGGGTCATATCCCAAGGTGCAAGAAATTGTCCTTTTTTAATGTTCACAGGCAATCCTTGCTGGCAAACTTTTTGGATATAATTGGTTTGCCGAGACAAAAAAGCTGGAGTTTGTAGCACATCCACGACACTGGCAACTTCATCTAAAGGAGTATCTTCATGAACATCCGTAAGTACTGGCACACCCACCTGCTGCTTGACCTTGGCTAAAATAGCTAAGCCTTTTTCCAAACCCAGCCCACGAAAACTTTCATGGGAAGAACGGTTGGCTTTATCAAAAGAAGATTTAAAGATAAAAGGAATTTTCAATGCCTGGGTGATTTCTTTTAAGTACCCTGCGGTCTCCAATGCTAAGGTTTCGCTTTCAATCACACAGGGGCCTGCAATAAGAAAAAAGGGTTGTTCAATACCCACATTAACGCCGCATAATTTCATTATTCTGTATTGTCCTCTTTATGATAATCTCTTGCTGCTAGCACAAAACCGCTAAATAACGGATGGCCATCTCTCGGAGTAGAAGTAAACTCTGGGTGAGATTGACAAGCAACAAACCAAGGGTGATCGGAAAGCTCTATCATTTCAACCAAATTACCATCAGCAGAACGTCCGGAAACAATCAAACCACAAGCTTCTAATTCTTTGACTAAGTCACCATTCACTTCATAACGATGACGATGTCTTTCAGACACTTCACTGACATCATACATATCAAAGGCTTTTGTGCCTTCTTTGAGCTGACAGGTATAAGCACCTAAACGCATGGTTCCGCCTTTATCCGAAGATGCATTGCGAGTTTCTATGGCACCGTCTTCGGTTTCCCATTCCGTGATCAAACCCACTACTGGGTGAGTGCTATGATTATCAAACTCACTACTGTTGGCATCCTCCCAACCCACCACATTTCTTGCATAATCGATCACCGCAACTTGCAAGCCTAAGCAAATACCTAGATAAGGGATTTTTTCTTGGCGGGCATAACCTGCGGCCATAATCGCTCCTTCGACCCCCCGTTGACCAAAACCTCCGGGGACTAAAATGGCATCCACGCCAGAGAGGATCCGTGTGCCTTGTTCAGCAATATCTTCAGAATCAATATAATGAATATTAACTTTGGTTCGTGTTTTGATGCTTGCGTGTTTAATGGCTTGGACTAACGATTTGTAGGCATCAGAATGGGCCACATATTTTCCAACCATGGCAAGGGTCACAATGGCTGTAGGATGCCGTTCGGCCTCTAGTACCGCTTGCCATTCATAGAGATCCGCAGCTTTAGCATTTAAATGGAGTTTATTAACGATGATTTCGTCCAAGCCTTGGGCGTGCAATTGTAATGGAATTTCATAGATGCTAGCCACATCGGGCAAAGGTATCACCGCTTGAGCTTCTACATTAGTGAAAAGGGCTATTTTTGCTCGTTCAGGTTCTGGCAGTACTCTTTCTGAGCGACAAATTAAAATATCTGGCTGAATACCAATGGAGCGCAATTCTTTCACAGAATGCTGAGTAGGTTTGGTTTTAATTTCCCCCGCCGTTTGCAAAAAAGGCACCAATGTTAAGTGGATAAAAACAACATGCTCAGAGCCTAATTCGACCCGCATTTGCCGAATGGCTTCGAGAAAAGGGAGAGACTCAATATCACCCACCGTTCCACCAATCTCGACAAGAGCAACATCCACATCATCGGCCCCTGCACGAACACAGTGTTTTATTTCATCAGTAATATGGGGAATGACTTGAACGGTGGCACCCAGATAATCTCCACGACGCTCTTTCTTAATAACGTTGCTGTAAATTCTACCCGTCGTAAAATTATTGTTCTGGCTCATTTTTGTACGAACAAACCGTTCATAATAGCCAAGATCAAGATCCGTTTCTGCACCATCATCGGTGACAAAAACTTCACCATGTTGAAACGGACTCATTGTACCAGGATCAACATTGATATATGGATCAAGTTTGATAAGCGTTACACTAAGGCCCCGAGCCTCTAAGATGGCAGCTAAAGAAGCTGATGCAAGACCCTTACCAAGGGAAGACACCACTCCGCCAGTGACAAAAATATATTTCGTCATCGATTACCCTTAAAATTGAAATTAAATTACCACGACGGGAGTTTATTGTATCAAAATGGCGGAATATTACCAGAAGAAATTTTAATGATATGCTATGGGATTTATATTTGCCATGGGCAAAAATTGAGGGAGCGTCGCAGAAAGCACTTCTTGACTGAACCACTTATCTCATCAGGTGGTAAAGCATCGTGATGTATTAGGCTTCCGGCCTATAGTCGGCTTGCACACAACATCAGCAAATACTATATACCTATCATATTCACAATCGGCTCAGAAGATATATGCCTTCTCGCGAACACTCTTACCGTAATTATACCTGAAATGATTGGTTTGTGCAATTTTTAATCACAAATGCCCTAAGCAACCTTAACCCATGGTTAAGCAAAAATCGTATCACTCCGTTGTGACAAAGTCACTTCAACAGCCTGCAAAAAATCACCTAGCACCTTATTAAAATCATTTGGGTTTTCAAGATTACAAATATGACCCCCATGAGGGATGGTACATAACTCACTGTTTGGCAATAAATCTGCCATTTCTTGAGACTCAGACACAGGTCTCGGGATATCACTTTCTCCAACGATTACAAGGGTGGGCTGTTTAATACCAGGCAAATCTCCCAACTGAGACTGCCGAGAAAAAATACCTCGACTAATACCACAAAGCCCTGGGATCTTATTTGGCGCTACAGCACTCAGCTGTTCACGTAATGCTTTGGGAATTTCTGGAGCCACATCGAAGGTCTCTGGCGCAAAAAATATTGGCACAATGGCATCCAAAATAGGATCTGTAAATCCCTTCGCCACTTCAATAGTGTCTGTTAACTGCTCATAGCTATGACGAGTTTCAGAAGGTTCATCACCAACATAAGTATCACACAGCACTAATCCTGCGATACGTTTGGAATGCTTCACAGCCAGCTGTGTCCCCCAGATCCCACCCACTGATAAACCAATGACAATGCATTTATCTATATTTAAAATATCCAGTAAAGCCAAATGATCTGCTGTCATTTGCTCAATGGAATAAGGTGTGGAGTCATCTAACGATTGAGATTTTCCATGGCTAAAAAGCTCAGGAACAATACAGCGAAAATTTTTTTTAAATTGATCAATTTGTGGCTGCCACATTTGAGCATCGCAAAGGAAACTATGACCAAAAATCAGAGGAAATCCCTGCCCTTCATCAAGATAATGCATCTCACGTCCATTGATAGTTGCTGTAGGCATGTTCTCTCCTTGGGTAACAGTGTATGTCAGAGAGGAGAAGTATAAATGATGAAGTCATAGGCTGTCTAGATATACTGCTTGCAATATAGGAAGAGCGCCCCAGGAGCATACAAGTAATTCCGAACCCTCATCCCTCAACAGGTGGTGATGAGCTGAGATGCATTAGGCTTCCCACTACGTGGCGGGCTTGCACACAACATCAGCGAGTTCTATTACCGTTCTGTGGTTAATCGGTTCAGAAACGATATGCCCACTGGCGAACACTCTGACTGTAAGTATATAACATCCTTTCCCGATCATGCAAGTATTAGCACGGCTCCAGATGCATAGCTCTAGATTCTTGATCCCAAAAGATATTTGTTAATTCTCCATTGACAAACAATAAAGGAATACGGTCTCGTTCCCAGGGAGGGATCCCTTTTTCTTGGAAGATTTTTTTTAAGCTATGATGCCCTTGCCTACCTGGAATATGACATCGTTCACCGCCGCGACGAAAACGAATTTCCATGGTTGCTTCAGCAGGCAAACCCAACTGTTCCCGCATATCAATATTATTCACCTGTATCACCTGTTTAGGATCCTGAGGTTGCAGTGGTTTCATCCCATATAATTTTTGTCGATAACGTCGGATCTCAACCCCTGGCCAAATCACAAGAGGAGTGGCATCTTCCCTTGCCCCTATCACATGATTTATAATATCATCTAACTTTGCTGAAGAAGGTAAAGGCAAAGACAATCGCTCTAACCACAAGCGTAATAAATAATGGATTTCATCTTGATCACACATTGCAAGCTGACACAGATCGAGTTGCTGACCCAGCATAAGCTCATTTAATTTTTTTCCCATTAACTTTACCAATAATGCTTCATGGGAAGCACAATGTTTTGCCGCCCTAGAAAGTGTTTTGCACAAACCAGGCCAGCGTTCTTGTAATCGAGGTATAATATCATGCCGTAAAAAATTACGACTAAATCGATGATCTTGATTCGAGTCATCTTCAACCCATATGACATGATGAGCCTTGGCGTAATCTTGCAAATCATTGCGAGATAAATTCAAAAAAGGTCTCACCAAACTCCCTTTCTGTAAAAATTTTTGATAAGCCATTGCCGATAAGCCTTTAGGCCCCGCTCCACGGATCAATTGCAACAATAATGTCTCTGCTTGATCATCTTGGTGGTGTGCGGTGAGTAAAATGTCATTATCTTGAATAATATCGTTAAAACAGTCATAACGTAATTGCCTAGCTTGCGCTTCTAGACTTTCTTTATTTTTTTGATCAATCGTAATCATTTTCGTCACTAACGTTACATCCCACTGGGATGCCATCAGTGCACACTGATTTTGCCAATCCTCTGCATTTTTATGTAAGCCATGGTTGATATGGACTGGAATAATGTTCACTCGCCCAGAAATATTCGGGTGATGAACTAACCCATGAAGCAAAACCGAAGAATCAAGACCACCACTATAACCTACAATTAAACGTTTGGTTGTCTCATTTAAACAAGAAGAAAATTTATTTAAAGAGTGCAACACCGCAAGCATAGAGTTAGTCAACAACACCAAAGTTCATGAGCCGTTGATAACGAAGATCTAATAATTGTTGTGTGGTTTTCCCTTGTAGTTCATTTAAATGTTTCACTAAGCTTTGCTTGATACTGGCCGACACTTCTTTATGATTTCGATGCGCGCCGCCAAGAGGCTCTGGAATCACTTCATCCACCAAATCAAGTTCTATTAATTTTTCAGCATTAACCCCTAACGCTTCAGCCGCTTCCGGGGCCTTGTCTGCACTTTTCCACAGTATCGACGCACAACCTTCAGGTGATATGACTGAGTAAATACTGTATTGCAACATCAAGACTCGATCACCCACACCCAATGCCAATGCACCACCGGATCCACCTTCGCCCACTACCGTGCAAATAATCGGTGTTTTTAAATGAGACAGTTCATATAAATTTCTCGCGATGGCCTCACTTTGATTACGTTCCTCCGCACCGATCCCAGGATACGCGCCAGCTGTATCAATAAAGGTAAAAATAGGCATTTTAAACTTTTCAGCCATTTGCATTAAACGCAGGGCCTTACGATATCCCTCTGGATGAGACATGCCGAAATTTCGTTCAATTTTTTCTCGGGTTTTACGTCCCTTTTCCTGACCAATCACCATTACGGGTTGATTCTCTAATCGCGCCACACCACCGATAATGGCTTTGTCATCACCAAAATGACGATCACCACATAGCTCCTCAAATTCAGTAAAAATATACTGCAAATAATCCACAATATGAGGACGAGAAGGATGCCGCGCCAACTGGGTTATTTGCCAGGGCGTCAAGGAAGAAAAAATATTTCGAGTCAACTCTTGGCTTTTTTGCTCAAGGCGGTTAATTTCTTCAGATATATTCAACTCAGAATCATTACCCAACAAGCGTAATGCTTCAATTTTTGCTTCTAGCTCTGCAATAGGTTGCTCAAAGTCTAAGAAATTTTGTTGCATAAATGTTCTCCTAAGGCACTCTCATGACCGCAGGGTATTCTGCACTAAATGTAATACAATTTCCACTGTTTAATATTCGACCGAAACTGTTTCATGGCCACAAACAGCCCGCAAATTATCCAATAATTCATCACTAGGCGTCACCCGCCATTTCGTCCCTAGCTGTAAGTTGGCTTTGGCTGTGTCCTTAATATACTCAATTAACAACGGGCACACACCTTCAGCAAAAGGATTCAAATGTTCTTTTAAAACATCAAGATCAGGAAGATTCTTCTGATTTACGGTTACCTTGATCCGCCTGGCATAATGCTCTCGGGCTTGCTCAATATTCATCACATTACTACAGGCCATTTTGAAGCCACCAGAATAGTCATCCGCGGTAATATCCCCCTCCACAACAACCAATTGCCCTTTGACAAGAAGTTCTCGCGCACTTTGAAAAACATCAGAAAACACTGCCGCTTCTAATTTTCCAGATTTGTCACTTAAGGCAATAAATGCCATGCGATCACCTTTTTTGGTGAAAATGGTGCGAATTGATGTAATGAATCCGACAATAACCACTTGTCTATCAAAATCAACGGTTAATTTCCCAATAGGCGCTGTAGCAAAATGTCGCAGTTCGTCTTCATAACGATCTAAAGGGTGACCTGTCAGGTAAATGCCCAATGTTTCTTTTTCACCGGTTAAGCGAACGGTATCACTCCAGGGATCAATTTGTGCATAGTTGTCTTCTTGAGTCTCACTCATACCAAACAAATCTGATTGCCCAAGCACTGTGTTGCGCCCTTGCTGCTCTACAAATTTTAACGCAGTGGGCAAGGATGCCATCAATGAGGCTCTATGTTTGCCAAAACTATCAAAGGTACCACTGCGAATGAGTGCTTCGAAAACTCTTTTGTTAACTTTTTTAGTATCCACACGGCGGCAAAATTCAAAAAAATCACTGTAAGATCCATGGGCTTCTCGTTCCGTGACGATCAGATCGATAACCCCTTCTCCTACGCCTTTTACTGCGCCTAAGCCATAAATAATTTCTCTTGCTTGATTCACTGTAAATTTATATTGTCCCTGATTAATTGCTGGAGGCAATACGGTTAGTTTTTGCATCATACAATCATCATAAAAATTCACCACTTTATCCGTGTTATCCATATCGGATGAAAGTACCGCCGCCATGAACTCTGCTGGATAGTGAGTTTTTAGCCAGGCTGTTTGGTAAGACACCAGCGCATAAGCTGCTGAATGCGATTTATTAAACCCATAACCTGCAAATTTTTCCATTAAGTCAAAAATTAACGTTGCTGTTTTTTCTTCAACACCTCTTGCAACCGAACCCTGAGTAAAAATCTTACGTTGTTTAGCCATTTCTTCTGGCTTTTTCTTACCCATGGCTCGACGTAGTACATCTGCGCCCCCTAAAGTATATCCCGCTAATTCCTGAGCAATCTGCATCACTTGTTCTTGATATAAGATCACACCATAGGTCGAACACAAGATGGATTCTAATGCTGGATGTGGGTATTCCACTACCGCTCGACCATGTTTACGATCGATAAAGTCATCAACCATACCTGATTGCAATGGCCCAGGACGAAATAATGCAACTAGCGCAATAATATCCTCAAAGCAATCCGGCTGCAAACGACGAATTAAATCTTTCATTCCCCGAGACTCTAACTGAAACACTGCGGTAGTATTGCATTCTTTTAACAGGGCAAATGTTTTGCTGTCATTCACCGGAATTAAGTTGATGTCTAAAGGTTCTGCATGGGTTTGCATTGCATTAATCGTATTCATGGCCCATTGAATAATCGTCAACGTCCGCAATCCCAAAAAATCAAATTTCACCAAACCAATGGTTTCAACATCGTCTTTGTCAAACTGTGTCACAATACTGCCACCGTTTTCTTCACAGTATAACGGTGTGAAATTAGTCAGTTCTGAAGGGGCAATAACGACGCCTCCCGCGTGCTTTCCTGCATTACGCACGGTGCCTTCTAATTTTTTTGCTAAATCAATCAACTCTCGGACTTCATCTTCCGTTTTATAGCGCTCCAAAAATGCTTCTTCTTGAGCTAGCGCCTTATCTAAGGTCATGCCAATTTCAAAAGGGATTAATTTTGCAATGGCATCCACAAAACCATAGGGATGGCTCAAGACACGGCCCACATCCCGTACGACCGCTTTAGCAGCCATGGTACCGTAAGTAATAATCTGCGACACCGAATCCCGACCATATTTTTCAGCAACATACTCAATGACTCTATCTCTACCGTCCATGCAAAAATCCACATCAAAATCTGGCATAGACACCCTTTCAGGATTTAAAAACCGCTCGAAGAGTAAGTCATATTCAAGAGGATCCAGATCGGTAATGCCAAGAGCATAGGCAACAATCGATCCTGCTCCAGAGCCACGTCCTGGCCCTACGGGCACAGCATTTTGCTTTGCCCATCGAATAAAATCCGCTACAATCAAAAAGTACCCTGCAAATCCCATGGAGTTGATAACACCCAGCTCCACTGCCAAACGTTCATCATAGGGTTTACGTATCTCAGCAAAATCACAGGATTCAACATCATACAAAATAGCTAAGCGTTTTTCTAAACCTGTTTGTGCCTCTTTTGCAAAGAATTCATCCATAGTCATTCCCCTAGGCACTGGGAAATTCGGTAAAAAATATTCATCAAACTGCATGGTGACACTACAGCGTTGTGCGATAGCAACAGAATTTCCCAGAGCTTGAGGTAGATCGGAAAATAAATTTAACATCTCATTTTCAGAGGTTAAATATTGTTTGTTCGTATATCGCTTAGGTCGTTTAGGATCGATAAGTGCATAACCTTCATGGATACAGACTCTGGCTTCATGAGCTTCAAAATCACTTTCAGACAAAAAGCGAACATCATTGGTAGCCACCACCGGCACCTGTTGTGCCTGAGCAAGTTCCAGCATTTGCTCGTTATATTGGTTTTCTTGGGGACGTCCAATCCGCTGAATTTCAAGGTAATAATGGTTGGGGAAATGTACTAGCCAACGAGCAAGCCGTTCTTCTGCGAGGGATAATTTACCCGCTAAAATAGCTTGGCCAACATCACCCTCTGTGGCTCCAGACAACAGAATTAAGCCTTCGGCATATTCCTCAAGCCACTGCTGCTTAACCAAGGCCTTACCTTGAGACTGACCTTCAATATAACTTTTAGAAATAATTTTTCGTAAATTTGAATAACCTATATTATTTTTGCAAAGTAAAACCAATTTGAACAGATTTCCCGGATCCGTCTCGTTGTTTAAATAAACATCACACCCAATAATAGGTTTGATCCCCAACCCAACCGCAAAACGATAAAATTTTACTGCTGCAAATAAATTGCTCTGATCAGTCAAGGCAACAGCAGGCATATTCCGTTCAACAAGCGCCTTCATCAGTGGCTTAACTTTTATCAAACCATCAACAACAGAGTACTCAGAATGTAGCCTAAGGTGTATAAATTTTGCTTTCATGATCTCAGCTAAAGGGCGAGTAAAGAGGCCATTCTAGCGGATTTAGGATGGAAAATATAGAGCCGCCTTCAAGACCGTCTTATTCATTATTCCCTTACCATAGGTTTACTATGCTCTTATAGTTTAAAACTTCATATTCATTGACTTTTTGTTGGTGATCTCCAGCGTAAATTACATATCCTTTTGGTCGGTGCATGGAAGCGAGATTTTTAAATTTTATCAATCCTTTGAGAAAATTTTTATTAAATATCATAGAGGATTTTATTTCAATAGCCAATAGTTCAATACCCCATTGAAAAATTAAATCAACTTCCAATTGATTAGTATCTCGGTAAAAATATAGCGGCGTTGCTTCACCTCGATTAAGCAGCTGCTTTAAAACTTCACTCACTATCATATTTTCAAAAAGATTGCCTCGTAAAGGATGATGAGCAACTTGCTCTTTGTTGCGAATACCCAGCAAATAACAGGCTAGCCCCACATCATTAAAATATAGCTTTGGTGACTTAATAACCCGTTTACCCAGATTTTCAAAATAAGGCGGCAATGTCGTAATGATAAATGAAGCTTTCAATATCGATATCCACTCTTTTATCGTATGGCGAGAGATACCTAGCTCATTTGCGAACTGAGTATAATCAATGAGTTGACCAATTCTTGTGGCGCACAAATTTAAGAAGCGTTGAGGCTCAATAGAATATTTATAAATCCTGGGGTAAAATCCATAAAAAATTTGTTCATGCAAACTACGCTCTGATCGTACATGAATTGTCTGATTAAAAACTAGGGTGTTTATCCTTAACCCAACTAACATTCTGAGACACTTTTTCTTTAAAATAGTTAAGCTGGTCAATGACAGCATCCCTACCAGTACCACCTCTCACGCTTCTCGCTTCAACGGCGGCAACAGGCTGTATCGCTGCAAAAATACCATCATCAAAAGTAGGATGGAAGGTTTGATACTGTGTTAACGGTAATTGAGATAAATATATTTTCTCTTGTATACAATGCAACACTAATTTTCCGGTAATTTCATGGGCTTCCCTAAAAGGGATCCCTTTGGCGACTAAATAGTCGGCAACTTGAGTGGCATTAGAAAAATCTTGCGTCACCGCCTGTGACATAGCCTCACTATTAACTGTCATAGTTTCTATCATTGCCCCATACAGTATTAAGGATTTATCCAGCGTATCAACGGTATCAAACAAGCCTTCTTTATCTTCTTGTAGATCTTTATTATAAGCAAGAGGCAACCCTTTTATGACCGTTAACAGCCCTAATAAAGCACCGTAGACTCTTCCGGTTTTTCCTCTCACCAATTCTGCAATGTCAGGATTTTTCTTTTGCGGCATCATGCTGCTTCCCGTGCAATAGGCATCATCTAGAGTAATAAAAGCAAACTCTTGACTGCTCCAGAGAATAATTTCTTCGCTAAGCCTTGAAAGATGTGTCATCGCAATGGATGCATTGCTTAAAAACTCTAAAATATAATCTCTATCACTGACAGCATCGATACTATTTTCATAGAGCATATCAAATCCCAATAACTTTGCAGCATATTCCCTGTCAATAGCAAAACCACTTCCCGCTAATGCTCCAGCACCTAAAGGGAAAATATTTGCATGCTCTAAATTCGCCATAAATCGTTCAACATCTCGTTGTAACATTGCGATATAAGCACCTAGGTGGTGAGCAAAACGAATAGGTTGCGCTCGTTGCAAGTGTGTATAGCCTGGTAATATTGTATCGAGATTATCTTCTGCTTGCTTAAGCAAAGCTGCTTGTAAGCAAGTCAACTTCTCAACCATATTAAAAATTTGATCGCGAACATACAAATGTAAATCCAAGGCAACTTGATCATTTCGACTTCGCCCGGTATGAAGTTTTCCCGCAACCTCACCTATTTCCTCATGGAGCAATCGCTCGATATTCATATGAATATCTTCATCTTTTATAGAAAAAACCAATTCATTTTTAAGAAGCTTATCCTGTAAAACGTTCAGCCCTTGTAAAATACGATCGACATCTTCTTGAGGAAGGATCTTAGCGTGACCCAACATTTTTATATGAGCCACACTTCCTAACAAATCATACTCCGCTAGTTTACTATCAAAACTGATAGAAGCATTAAATTCCTCTACCAGCTTATTAGTCTCTTTTGTAAATCGGCCACCCCACAGTTTCATTATGCCCCGTCCTTTTTATGAACTTTACTGTGAACTTCCAAAGGTAGCCCCCATAACTTCACAAAGCCAGGCGCTGCATTATGGTAAAATTCATCTTGACTGTCGTAAGTTGCCAAAGCTAAATCATACAACGATTGATCAGATTTTCGACCAATGACTGTAGCTTGACCCTTATGGCATTTTAGCTTCACTACACCACTAACTGATTTTTGGGTATCACTTAAAAATTCTTTTAACGCAGACATTAAGGGTGAGTACCAATATCCATCATAAATCAACGTTGTCATTTTTTGTTCTATAACCGGCTTAAAATGCAACGTTTCGCGAGTTAACGTCATAGATTCTAAAGCTTGATGGGCTTTTATCAATGTCAATGCTGCGGGTGCTTCGTAAATTTCTCTTGATTTTATACCAATTAATCGATTTTCAATGTGATCCACACGACCAATACCATGGTTACCCGTAATATCATTCAAAGCAATGATAAGTTCGTGAAACGCCATATGCTTGTTATTAATTGCAACCGGTTTACCCCTAGAAAATGTAATTTCAATGATTTCAGGTTGATCAGGAGTATCTTCAATGGCTTTGGTCATGCCATAGGCAGCTTCTGGTGGTTCTTGCCAAGGATCTTCTAAAACGCCGCACTCACAACTTCTTCCCCAAAGATTGGCATCAATGCTAAAAGGGTTATCCAGCTTTATTGGCAATGGGATATTATGTGTGTCTGCGTAAGCAATCGCTTCCTCTCGTGGCATAGGAAATTCTCTCGCCGGTGCAACAATCTTCAAATCAGGATTTAACGCTGCAAACGACACATCAAAACGCACTTGATCATTTCCTTTTGCAGTACATCCATGTGCCACAGCCGTGGCACCTTCTTGCTCTGCAATATCAATAATCAATTTTGAAATTAATGGTCGTGACAAAGCCGAAACCAAAGGGTAAACCCCTTCATACAAAGCATTTCCCCAAAGGGCTGGCAACAAGTAATCTTCGGCAAAAGTCTCTTGAGCATCAATGATAAAGCACTTAGATGCTCCAGCTTTTAAAGCTTTATCATGCACCAATTGCAAATCATTGCCTTCACCTAAATCCGCAGCAACAGCAATAACATCATAACCATGTTCTAAGGTCAGTTGCTTGATTGCACAGGAAGTATCTAAACCACCCGAATATGCTAATACTAATTTTGTCATCCTTCTATTCTCCCATGATACTTAATAAAACTGCTTTTTGTGCATGCAGACGGTTTTCGCTTTGTTGAAAAATAACCGAACATACGGAATCTGGCAAACTCTCAGAAACTTCGTTACCACGCTCTATAGGCATGCAATGCATAAAAATAGCATTTTGTTTTGCTTTTTGCATCAAAGTTTCATTCACTTGAAAACCTTCAAAAAGAGATTCATCTTGTTGATCAAACCCCATGCTACACCAAACATCTGTGTAAATCGCGTCACAATCTACGACCGCTTCATCGGGGGAATTAAATGCTTGAACAAGAGTGGTATTTTCAATTTGTTTCAATACAACATCTTTTGGTTCTAGACCTTTCGGACAACAATAATTAACTTGGATCCCAAGTTTTGGTGCCATGAGTAAGAGGCTATGCAAGATATTATTACCGTCCCCAATGTAACATACTTTTATGCCTTGGTATTTTCCAAATACTTCATAAATTGTCATCAAATCTGCCAAGGTTTGGCATGGATGATATAACTCTGATAAACCATTTATAACCGGAATTTTAGCGACATTAATCATTGCCTCAATATCTGCATCACTGTGAGTTCTTATCATAAGCCCATGACAGTAACCCTGGATCACCTGCATCTGATCAGATGGTGTTTCATATTTTCGTGTATCAGTAACACTTTCCACCACTCGCCCGCCAAGCTCGCCCATTGCTACAGTAAAGCTAAATCGAGTTCGCAATGATGGTTTTGCAAAGAGTAATGCTAAATGTTGATTATCCAATGCAATGTTTTTTTTGCCTCGCTCTGCTTTAAGCTTGACAGCAAGCTCAATTAAACTAGCTATTTCCGCTGCGCAAAGTTCAGCGCCAGATAGCAGATAATTCTGTTGTAGCTTCATTTTCATGACTCACTTTTAAACCAATATCCTTGTGGCAAACTGTGCCCACACCTTCTGCTGTAAACAGTTCTTCAATCAAACTATGTTTTCTCTTGCCACCAATGATATGCACTTTCGGCAAACCTTCATCCAATGCGGACATGATCGCTTTAACTTTTGTCAACATACCGTCTGTTACCACAGAATCTTCAACAAATTGTCCAAGCTCGCTCAAAGAAGTTTCTGAAATTAAACCACCTTGTTTATCATTGATCCCAGCAGCATCTGTCAAATAAATTAATTTAGTCACTCCCAAAGCTGATGCTAATTTGCTAGCGGCCCAGTCTGCATTAATATTCATAGCAGAACCTTGGCTATTGATACCAACCGGTGCAATCACGGGGATAATACCTTTATCATAGTATTGTCCCGCGAGGAATGTCTGTAAAAAATCTTTATTCACCTTTGAAATTTTACCCACATGCCCATGATGCTCACTATACTGATCACAAAGAAATAAATTGCCATCGGCACCTGAGAAACCTGCAACATTAACGCCCATAGAATTCAATGTTCTCACGAGCATTTTATTGATTTTTCCACAAAGTACCATTTCTACAATATTCATAGTCTCAGGCGTTGTCACTCGAAGCCCATCAATGAATGTTGTAGGGATTTGGTGTAATTGCAATTCTTGATTGATGGCTTTTCCTCCACCATGAACCAAGATAAGCTGGATCCCTACAGCTCGCAGTAAGCTCAAGTCCTGACAAAGCTGCTTTACCAGCTCAGGATCTTCCAATAATGATCCACCAATCTTAATTAATACTAATTTACCGGAATATTGCTTCACATAGTGCAATGCATCTGAAACGGTTGAGGCTTTGTCTTGGCTAGTCATGATAAATAATCTCCATTAATTTCTACGTATTTTTCTGAAAGATCACAACCCCACGCAGTGGCCGATGCATCCCCAGACTGAAAGTCAATCGTTATAGTAATCGTATCTTGTTTCATTAATTTTTCTAGTTTGTCACTATCCTCAAAAATAGGTTTACCATGGGCATAAACTAAACATCCTTGAAAATAGAGCAATGTGGAATTTAATATGGATTCTTCAACCGCTTCTTGGCCTAGTCGGCTGATAACCCGGCCCCAATTGGGTGAGGCACCATTCACAGCGGATTTAATCAAAGGACTCACGGTAATCGATCGTGCAACCTGTTTTGCAAGAGATAAATCAGCACTATTTTTTATATTCACTTCTAATAATTTTGTCGCACCTTCGCCATCTCTAGCAATACTTTTTGCCAATACAACCATCACGTCATCCACCGCAGATTGTAATAACGCGAAATCTTCTTCATCGGCTATTGACACATGACTCGCGCCATTAGCAAGTAGAAATGCCGAGTCATTGGTTGATGTTTCTCCATCCACGCTGATCATATTGAAACTTTTTTCATTACTCGTTGAAAGAATTTTTTGTGCCTGAGATGTTGTTAGTTGTACATCCATCAAGATATAACCAAGCATTGTCGCCATATTCGGATGAATCATCCCCGATCCCTTACAAATCCCTGTGATTGTCACAACCCCACCTTTGAGTGGTAATTTTTTCATAACCGTTTTCGGCACTAAGTCTGTGGTTAAAATAGCCGTGGCAAATTTTTCAGCGATAGTACTGACACTGCCTACCAATTTGGGAATTGATTGAGTGATTTTATCTACAGCAACAGGTTCTCCAATCACACCCGTGGAAGCAATCAATACCTGTTCACTCTGACAATCTAATGCTGTAGCAACGGCATCTACCATAGTTTGATTATCTATAACACCCTGCTCACCGGTGGCTGCATTGGCTTGCCCGCTGTTCGTAAAGATAGCTTTAATATTATTTGCGGGTAGTAAATTTTGACAATACTGAACTGGCGTTGCAGCACAGGTATTTTGAGTAAAAACTCCAACCGCAACACAAGGAGACGTGGATGTAATAAGCCCAATATCCGGTCGATATCGCCTCACCCCTGCATTTACACCACCTGCATGAAATCCTTCAGGGAGTTCAGTTCTAAAGATACCTGGGCCTGGTGTCATGCACCACCTCCCGGAATTAAACCTGCGGTTAGTGGAAGTTGATATAATTGATTAAAATTCTCTATAGCTTGGCTCGCCGCGCCCTTGTAAAGATTATCCAATGTGGCCACTAGATATATGCGTTGCTTCACAATTTTATAGGCAATATGCGTATAAGGCGTGGCAACAATCTTATTCAAGCCCATAAATGTTTTTTCTATCGTATTTTGGTTTTTTTCTAGAGATTTGGTTTTCACAAAAGGATAATCTTGATAAGCATCAGAAAACGCTTGCTCAATCCCTTCATACGTCGGATTATCACTTTTTAAATATAACGTCATAGAAATACCCTGCTTCACCGGCAATAAATGCGTTACCATATCAACCGTTGCCTGACATTCAGAAAAAACTTGTAAATATTTTTCAATTTCAGGAATATGTTGATGCTGAGAAATTTTATAAGGATAAAAATTACCTACCATTTCACCAAACAGTAATTCTTTTTTTCCTTGCCTACCTGCTCCTGTCACACCGGATTTGGCATCGATGATAATATCATTAGGATCAATTAATTTATGCTTGAGCAAAGGGAGCAATGCCATTAACGCACAAGTTGCATAGCAACCTGGGTTGGAAATAAATTTTCCTAATTGCGTATTAAAAGGTGACAAGCCATAGCTCGCATCAGGAATTTCGCTGGACAGTCGGTAAGCACCACTCAAATCAATCACTACTTTTCCTTGTTTAATAAAATAAGGAACCCACTGGGAAGAGGCCTCTATCGGTGTTGCAAGGAAAATCACATCAAATAGTGAGATAGTTTCATCAACAACATCTAAAGTGTAGTGGGGAATGTTCAAATTTTCTGCCAAAGGTAAATCTTCGGCTAAATTCCATTGCGGATCGCGACTAAATACCAATACTAAATTAGCAAATGGGTGATTAATCAATAAGTTAGCTAGCACTAACCCAGAATAGCCTTGAGTGCCTAAAATGGCCACATTGACTCGACTGTTATTCATACATTCTCTCTTCCGTGCATTTCAAGCGATAATAGTAGAACACATTTAACCATATTGTGACTATTTTGTCAAGTAGTTTGACTATTTATTCATTTTATGTTAAGATTCGTCCTATTAAATCGACACATAAATGAGTTAAATGATGAGCGAGCTAAAAACAAACTTATTGGATGATCTGCGGGATTTGCTAACATCTGGACAGAGTAAAAATCAAGAAGTCATCTGCAATACCCTTATGACTAAAGGGCATGATGTTAACCAATCAAAAGTTTCTCGGATGTTGCGAAAAATAGGGGCAATTAAGACTAAAAACGAAATGGGGCAAATCGTCTATGCCCTTCCTTGGGAACCTGCACCGCCCACCCCAGATAGCCTCTTGGGAAGCCTCCTGATTGATATTTCAGCCAATGAATGTCATGTTTTGATCACCACTAGCCCTGGCGCTGCACAACTTTTAGCTCGTATGTTAGATTTTCACAAAGAAAAAATCAATATATTAGGCACAATCGCTGGAGATGATACTATTTTGGTCATTCCAAGCTCCATTACACAAACACAGTCTTGTTTAAAAAAAATTAAATCCCTTCTTTTAAGTAGATAATGCTACGTTACAGCACAGAAACATTGCTACGAATTTTGTTACCTTGTAACTTGCTCGCAGAATTGTTTAAGATCCTAAATTTCTGTACACTAGTACCTGATCATAAAAAAGGCTTTATGGCACCTCATGTGGTACAAAAATCAAAATAAACAGACGAGCGAAGTACTCAGCGTTTTCATTCCCGGCAGGGAGTTTGATTCAGAAGCGCAGTTTGGGCTACCTCTACAAGACTGGAACCCCACTCAAACCCCTTTTATATTGCTGAATGTCCGCCGTCATGAAAAAGATGCCTGTGAAGGCGCGCAAGCTTTTATCCTTGAAAAACATCCGAAAAGACAAAATAATTATCTTTTATCCCTCCAAGGCCACGACGCCATAAGAAATTTTATTACCCATATTAACCAATATAAAATACAGTCACCGGACATCAAGAAAACACTAGAAGCTTACTGTAATAAATTGCCTAAAAAAAATAGAGGCGAAAATAATCTTAATCAAGCATTGCTCACCAGAAGTTTGCGACAAAAAAAATTCTATAAAAAAATGGGATTTAATCCAGAAAAATTTAACGCTGTCCCCGGCGGCGATCCCTATCAAGAATATTACAGTACGATCATGGCGGGCGTTCGAGAAGCTATTGTGCGCTTTGATAACAATCTAAAGAAAAAACGCAAAGGTATTCGAGGGTTTTTCCCTTATTTTGAAATTTGTAAAACCAACAAAAGAAGACGTTCACTTTTTTATCACGGCACCACAGGATATAAACGAGGCTTAAAATTACAAAAAAAATTAGCCAAATCTGGGAATATTAATAGCATAATAAAAGATCTTATAGAACACAATAATGACGGAGGTGGTAAATATGGTGAACATTCATTGAAAGCCTATATCATGGAAGAATTAAACCAACGCTTAGATTTGGGCATAGCCAATATTCGAAAGTGCACTAAAACTAAAAAATATTCTTTCAACTCAAAGTTGCGTGAAAAACTTGTTAAAAATACTTTAGAAGCACAAGTGGTACCGGATGAAATGATCGATCCAAAATACCAGCCTCTCAACTTAATTTAACAAAAATTTCTAAAGTGGGGTTAATTTGTAATCGTTTAGATGTGAACTGACAATTTTGACAAATCACATATGAGCTATTACAAAATTACTGTAGCGAACAAACTGCTATCTGGCACTCATCCTCTATCTCTGTAGATTCTAAGTCCTCTGATGGAGCATTGAAAAATGCACTACGGGCCTGGCCTACGGATGGCAAAGACTTCCATATTTTGCTACTTATATTTTTTAACAATGTAAAAATAACCTCCATGGTTTCTGGTTTTCTTGTAGTTATTGTCAAGCTCATATCATCCCAATTAACAGTGAGCTTGTAATCCTTTCTATACCCTTTCTCTAGTTTCATTGCTTTTAAAACTATCTCTAATTCCTTATTGACAGAAACTAGTTTTTCTTTAATGCCATCTTTCGTAAAATTTACAGTATCAGTTGCTGTAAATTTAATTTGTAAAGAGCAACGATTAATATAATATAAATCAAATGTAAAGTCCTCATCTTCTATTAAAGGTTGAATGAGATTTTCAAGGGACTCACCAATTTTATCGTTATTAATTTTTTGCAACATTTTCGGTAAAACACTTAAATTTATAATCCCCTGAGATAATCTTTTTTCTATTAGATAAGTTGTATTATCATTATTTTTCAGATCATCAATGATTTGCTCTTCTATTTGGTAACGAAGAGTATCAGAACCTACCGACAACTCTTTGATAAAAGAATCAAGAAACAGCCTGGTATTTTTCTTTTTAACCACTCGCTGCTTTAACATTTGATGAATTTTTTCTTTATCCCAGTAAAGAAGCTGGGATGCTGGACATATTGTACTCAGAAAATTATTAGTGTTATCTACCTGTTGTTGGTAACCTATGACATCAATTAATGTTTTAATGACTGTATCTATCCCTTCTATTTCTAATAATGTATCAGAAAAAGTTTTCCCAAGAGCTTTGCTTTCATTTAAAAGTTCACTGATTTTAGTAAACATGCAATCTTGCAAGTAGTCATCAACATCTTGTTTTGCTTTATTTTTCAAAATATCTAATGTAGACATAGGTGAAACATAGGTTGCGCTTTCTAGAGAAGCATTTTTCCAACCTTGAACATAAGCATCCTTAACAGAAAGGTTATTTAAATCCATTTTATTTTTAAATTGTAATACCATTAATTTCATTGTTTTATTTTCTTTATCTGTGTAATAAACATGAATAGGATATAAAAAATTTTTATTTTCCCTTGCACTACGCCCTACTATACCCACCCGGTCATCAATTGGCAATCGGCAACCTAATTCTAGATTTATTAATAATTTCCCCCTTCCAAGTAGACACTGTAGCAGGATCTCTTTAGGAATAATGCAATTAGAATGAACCATCGCTGATATGAGTGTAGATTTATCAAATGCCAAGCCTCCCAATTGATGCGTCATTCTAGACCATTTAGAATAAAATGAATTACCTGGTAGAGATGTTATGCTCAAGTTGCTTGGAAGAGCATACCCCATCATTGCTATATAATGTTCTAAATTATCAACAGCTCCATACCCGACGCTATATTTTGCCAATTGTTGGCTCATTTCAGTGTTTTTTTTCTGTATCAATTGGCTTAGATTATCTAGCATGACTTTACGCCTAGCAAACAAGGCTTGCATTATATCACCGGAAGCCATGCCTAATACTCCAACAAAATTCCGAGTATCCTCTCCCGATCGGACAAGTTTTTGTATATCTTGAGGCTTTAGATCCCGTTGATTCCTATGTTGAGGAGTACAATGGCATAGCTTAACATAAGCCTGGGCAATACGTAGCCAAACATAGGGGTGGATGTGAGTTGCTTGTAAAATCTTGCTATCACAGTGCAATTGACCTATACGCTGGTTAGGCAATTGACGAATAAATTCATGAAGATATTGTGATAGATAACCAAGGCTTTCCGCTCCATGAGCCGAATCCAATGCTCGTTTAATATTTTCCGGTGAAAAATTTGTTTGGCTATGAGGAGCTGATGTAAGATACATAGATCCATTAAGCATTTGATAACGCATAGGATCTTGTAGCCAATGACAAAGTATTTGGTGATATTGTCTAAATTCATCAACCCCCATTTTTGTATAAAAAGTTGAATTTTCATCATTCCTTTCTATTACGTCAATTTTCTGCTCAATCTCCTTTAAGTAATTCGCTTGCCCCATGCTTCCTAAATATTTTTCCATTTGTAAAACAATGGCTGTCAAGTGCTGAAATTCTTCTTTTAAGATTTGTTGTAATTTATCATCTTGCTTTTGTAGACGCAACAATATCACATCAAGCCCCATAAGCATCGTATTATAAAGTGCCGCCAACTTTTCTTCCAAGATATCAAAGCGCCCATGTACTTCCCTTCGTAGAGTTGCTATTTGTGCAGATAATGCTTTGAGTTGTTTCATAAGCCCTTGATCTGATTTATTTTTTCCTCCAAACAAACCAAGTAACGATAATGCAGCAGAGCCTATCATGGCATAGGGTGATAATAAAGCCAGCCCACTGATTCCTTCTTTAGCCATCGTCGCCAAAGTTTGCTGTGCTTTTGCCACCTGAAATCCCGCTTGGACAACCGTCGCGACCTTATATAAACGATCTGAGTTTGTCACAGAAGCTAATTGCTTAAAAAATTGTGACGCGCCATCTAATCCTTCCATGTTTGCCGTATGCTGGCGGCTTTGCTTTTCTCTTGTTATTAAATGCTCACGCATTTTATTTATTTTTTCCATTAATTGCGCATCGCTCAACATTCGTTGCCGAGCTTCTTCTCCTAGATCTGTTTTTATGTCAAACAATTTTTCTTCGGTAAATTTTTCTATATTTTGCAATTTCCCTTCGAAACCCTGAACAGTTTCTTCAAAGAAATCTTTCAATTCTTTTGTGATATCAGATTGTTTTTTTTGTTCAGCCTGTAGCATTTGTATTTTGTTAAAGTTAAAATTGATACCCTGCCTATTAATCTCAATCATTTGAGAAAGATCTTCCATGCCAATATTCAGATCGCCAATGTAACCACGCAAGCTATTGAAAGATTGGACTAATAAATAAGCTTTTCCATCCGATGAAACATCCATCCCATTAATGGCATCTGACACACATTCATCAAATATTTTCCAATTCACTTTACCGTCAGTGGTTAGTTGTGTTTTGGCTGTATTTAATTGATTTGCCAAAGATCGTACGAAGTTTTCATTCATTTTCTGAATACTATGAGTTCGTTGCTCATTGATGCCGAAGTTTGTCGCCTCCCTTAAAGTGGCGCCAATGGGGCCAGGCAATAAACTCAAAGCAATATTTGTTTCGCTTTGGGTTAAACGAGATAAGCTATTCGTGACAAGTATCTGTTGCCTTAAGGTGGCCTCTCCATGATTAACAAAAGCAGACATATTAGGGATCTCTGGAGAAACCTGTTGTCTCGCATCATCAAGAGCCATTTCTAAGGCATATGGTAAACTATCATTTTTCATTTTAATTCACTCCTATTATTGAGTCCATACTTGTCACGTTATAGCAAAATTAAGCCATGCCAGAAATTACCCGATCATTGGAATAACATTAGGTTGTACATTGTCTTGCACAGAGCATTTATTAAGTTCTTCACAAAACTCTGTTACATAAGTTATATTTTTAAAATAGACTGTTTTAACACGTTTCTTATCGCTCACTGGCCTTTCTGTTTCATCATAACGCAACATATCATCTTTAAAGTCCTCAATTTTTCCTTCATAAGCATCTAGTGCTCCTGGTATATTTTTTAATTTTCTCATACTAAATTCAATGAAATACTCATTATCTCTAAATTCACAGAGAACACCTTCAGGCCAGTTCAATCCAGATAAGTCGTTCTGAATATTGCTTTGACCACCAGGGGCATTACCTTGACCGCCGGGGGCGCTGCTGTTTTGATGATGAAAAGAATATGGACTGTTAGCTGAAGAGACAGGAGCAACAGGAACAGAAGCAGGAGCATTCCCTGATGAATTTGTATTTGATTCTAGTTGTGGCTGTGATGGCCGATCTATCATTTTTTCAATGAAATTTGTCACACCTTGAAAAGCTAATTTGGCTACACTTGCATTATTTTTTTGAGCGTCGCTTAATGCCTTGTATGCATTTTCTTCTGATTTCTGAGCCGCTTGAATAAGCTTTTCATTAGTTTCTTTACTAGCCTTGCGACTTATCCCTAGAAGTGCAACCCATGCAGACTCACTTGCCGTCGAAGCATCAATAGTATACTTCATCATATCTCTGATGCACTTCGCCTTAACCTTATGACCTTTTTTTAAAGTTGAAACTTCAGAAGAGGCTTCTATTCTAATTTTTTGTCTAGAACTCTCATACTCTTTACTAATGTCTTTCACCATGCTTATGAAGTTTTGCTCGTATTCTTCTTGATATTGAAATACCTTACCACAAATTTCCGAAGATTTTTGAAGCGCGCTTTTCACTACTGCCATTAATTCTCTTTCATTACGCAATTGTTCTTGAAAATATCCGGAAAAATTTGAAAGCGCTTGAAAAGCAATATAATGCTCAGGACTCATTTCACCTTGAGAAAACATCCTATCAGCCGCACTATAATCTTTTGTTTGAATACACGACAAAATATTATTAAATGATTCCTTACTAAGTTCAGAATTCAACACAGCCACTACATTATCCATTTTCTTCTCCTTAAATTTCTCTTTATATTCGACAAGCAATTCGTTTATTTTATCGATCAGCTTGTCATCGCTTACTCCAGCTTTTACACCAGAACAAATATCATCGTATGATACCTTTTTACTTTTGTCTAGTATTTTTTTGAAAATTTCTTCAGCCTTTTCACTAGCAATGTCTATATCTTCTTTATCACCATCCACCATCAGCACTAACATGATATAGAACTTAATGTATTGGGCATGCTGATGCTTGCGCACGAAAAAATTCAACCTATTTTTTTGTTCCAACTCCCACATAATTATTTGCAATGCGTAAATTTCTCTGTTAAATTTTTTTCTTGACTCACCACAGAGCTTTGAATCAAGATAAATACTACAAAAATCAACACTTAGAGGAATGGTTGATCTCGCTATCGAACGTGTTGCGATATCTACAAAACCCGCAAGGTTCTTACTGGCTGTTTGGGAAGTATTTCCAACCACACTACCAGCAACACCTACAGCACCCGATATCAACATATCTTTCAATGGATAAATAAATTGTAAGTTTTGTTCCAGAATATGATTCACAAAAACATCAGCGATAACATGACAGAAATTATTGATTTTTAGCTGCGTATCTAGATCATTGACCACATGAGAATAGGATTTACAAGCCTCTAACACTTCATTTTCAATTTTAACGTCTACTAAAGATTTTTTATTTAACTTCTCAATTACAAAAAAACAATTTCCACACAATATTTTTCTGTCACGTAAAATCTCACAAAAAGCTAGGATGCGATTTTCATCTTCCTCTGTATTTAATCCTATTTTTGACGTTAAAACCTTATCAATTGAGAGTGTTTCATAGTTCTCTATAAGTTTACCAAGGGCTAATTCAAAATTTCTAAACACTCTATTATCTAAAAAAAAACCATTCATTCCCCCTATCTCGATATCTAACAGCATCGCTGTAAATTGAATAATTAAACCTTCTGTATGGTTGAAATCAGCATCATTAAGATAAGCATCTGTACAAAACAAGTAATGTAGTTTTGGCTGCCAATCTTCTTCATGTCTTTTAAAAATACAATAAATTTTTGTATGAATTTCATCTGCAATAAATTTTTTATAAACGTCAATCCCAATATCACTGACTCTTGAAGCAGTAACTTCAGTGGCCTGTGCCAAAAATTGATTGCCTAAACTGCTTGCAGTGAAATTTGCAACCTTTGTTTTCGCTGCGGATGCTCCTCCTGAGTGAGTAAAATTATAGGCAGTGGTTCCTGCCACTCCTTTTTTAGACATTAAATGGCTACTTGAAGCAACCGTTTTATTGGCAAAGCCCAAGGTCACCAATGATACACTGTACTCTAAAGCCATTTGTAATAAATGACTTCCAATATTAGAATTTCTTGTAAAAAGGATATTAAACGTTCTAAAAATATTCTGTACAGCATTATTTACCATATTCATCCCAAACTTGGCAGCAAGCCCTGAAGTCAATGCAATGGCAGCCAAACCCGAGGTGACTTGTAGCGCAGCAATAGTTGTCACAAGCCCTGCTGTACGCCAAGGAATCGGTTTTTTTTCAGAGATACTGCAAATACTCAACAATCCCATGCGTATAAAATAGTCTAAATAACTCGGGGGAATATTTAATGATAACAAATCATCCTCTAACTTAGACAATACAACAGATAAATGCTGCTGTGCCCTGTCAGATTTTTTCAGGAATCTTTCTAATTGATCTTTATTCATTGACTTTGCTTGCAGAATATATCCATTATATTCTTTATCAGTAAGATAGATTACTTTTTTGATATTTTTAGGTAAAATATTTCTAAACAATAATGTTAATTTTTCATTTGAATTTTGCTTGATAGGTATACGTAACAAGTTCTCTACGTTTTCCTGAGAAAGACTAAAAAAACAAAATTTAACTGAAATAACTGAAATATTTGTTTTCTCTCCGATAAAATCAAACAAAACTAACTGCTCGGCTATTGATAAGTTAGCTATCCGTATTCTATTTGGATTGACATCTAGCTGTGTTTTTTCTTCTACAACTTTTTGTCTAAAATCAAATGCATTTAAATTATCTTTTCTATTCATCTTATGAAATAACTGAACATCATTCATTGCTGTTTCAATATTAAAAATACCTAAATTTTTTATGGAATCGTATAAGGTATAAATAGATACTATATCATCACATAAAATAAGCACTAAATCATTTCTTATATCATCTTGAGAAACAAGATTATTAGATTCATATAAAAAATCATAAGCATCCCCTATGCTCATGTTTTTAATTCTAATGTCAACCTTTAAGTCTTCTGCATTTTTATAACCATAGATCTTATCTCCAAGTCTATTTATAAGAATGTTTTTTTCTGCAATAACAACATTTAATAAGGAACCTTCTTTTGATAATTTTTTATCTAATTGGCGAAGTCCTTTTATCGTGGACTCAACCCCATTCTTTAGCGTTTTTTTAGTTTTCTGTGCTAATCCATCAATAACAGAAAGAGTCGGTTCTATTATGTTTTCTTCTGCCGTATTTTGTCCATTTTTAATATTTAGTTCAATAGCTTTAATAATCTTTTTTATCTCCTCTATTTCTCGGCAATTCCTTATAATGACATCTCCGCCACCATTTTCTTGTTGAATCAATCGCAAAGTTTCAACATACCTTTTATTTTCTATAGAATATTTATAACAACCTTCTCGTTCATTAAATAAATGGATAAACCAACCATCTTCTGTCAGGTTAAATATAATAGCCTCTCCTGTGCTAATTAAACGTTCATCTTGCTCATTTAATGGTGATGATTTTATCTGATAAAAGCATTTCTCACTTAAAATACCGTAGCGATTAATTGGTAACAAACAAATTAGTAATTTTCTCCAATTTTTCTCACTGAGCTGTTTGTTTTTGTATATCAAGTCAAAATCTATTGGTTTTTTAGTTCCAATTACATTAATCGTATTTAATATTTGATATTGGTATGTCAAGTCACGATGTGATTTAAGATCATGTGCGTTTACTGTAAATTTCTGCTGAGGAAATTCTTCTGTTATTTCATTGATTTTTTTTCCTGAAATTTTATGGTAAGTCCTTTTTGAATTTAAGGAAATTATTTTAAGATCGAGCGGTTTTTGTGAATCGTTAATAACTTCAATTGCATGTTCTGCTGAGCTAATTAATTGAGCGATGAATAAAGACTCCATTTGTATTTGCTCAGACAAATCATTTGATTGATTAAGACTACCGCCTCTTTTCAATAAAAAAGTAGCTGCATTATTCTCTATTAAAATATTTTTCGAAAACAGTAGAAATTTATGCAACAATAATTTAGCTTCTTGTTTATAAGCATAGCCTTCTTCTTGATCTAAAATGGAGTCTTTTTTAGATTTTATTCGTGCTAATACAGAATTTTCTATGTCCTTAATCAAAGCAAAACCCAGGTAACAATAAGCTTGATAGCAATTTTCATCCAGTTCAATAGCTTTTTTGTAATAATCAATTGATTTTTTTTCTCCCCTAAAAATAGGGTTTCTATTAAGATGTAGATAACCTAATTGCAAATAATAATAAGGGTTGCTTATTGTAGGATTATCTAATATCAACTGTTTAAATTCATTAAAACCTTCTTCGTTGTCTTTGTTGAGGATCCCACCCTCTTTTAATTCTGCATTTAGAAGCCAAAACCCCCATTTTTCAATATGGCATTTTCGCTGATATTTCAACTCTTCTTTTTTAAAAATTTTTTTGACTTTATTACTCAATGTCATTTTTTTATTTTTAAGCTCTATTAAAAAATCACGGAATTTTGCAAAGAATCGATCTCGTTCACGTATCAAAGGTAATTTTTTATCTATGGTGTTTTGTATAAATTCTGCATAGAGTCGATTTCTCTCTGCAATAATATCAGGAAATAACTTTTCATCAATATTGAAATCTTGTGCTATTTGCGACAAATTGAATATATTCTGAATTGTTCCTGGCTCTCCTCGCCTACCTGTGCGCCCCTTTGCTTGTTCAGATCCACGAGAATTTTCACATAGATAAGATATACATAGATGTACGCCGCCTTTCTCAACAACTCCCTTTGTTACTTTAATATCAGTACCACGCCCTCCTAGCTGGGTTGCAATAATGACCGTATTTTCATCAAATTCGTGCTCCATTAAGCATCGGTTTGCAGTATTGTTTTCTGTATAGTTATGGATTTTTCCAGAAAATTTTATTTTGTCAAAAATATAGTCGTGAATATTTTTTGCATCCCCTACAGACTCACAAAGGATCAATGACACTCGCCCGTATGAAGCTTCTTTGCAAGCAGATAAGGAAACCGATCTCAACCAACACTTATCACCTTTTTCTAATATCGGTCTTAGAAAAATACGCTGATTAACCTTATTACTAGGAATTGACACAAAATCAACTAAGCAAACATTATTAATCAATGTGCGATCAACTTCCTCCCCTAACGTGCCTGTCACACCTAGAATAGGCCTTGGATAAAGTTGTACAAATTGAGAATTTGATAGGTAATTGGTCGTAAGATCCGGGGCAAAAAAAGATAAACCATGTTTTATTTGCAAAGATTGTTGTAGGCCATCATCCCAGGTTGTATTACTTTGAAATTCTCCTGTATGAGAATCAATTGGAATGACTCGCTCTATTTGATTCTCATCTTCTCGAATAGCATAGTGCTTATCTAACGTACAATTGTATCTAGCATCAATACTTGTTTCAATCCAAACATTTTTTTTCTTATTAAAAAAATCAACAAGATGCTTTGGAATGTTGATATAGACCACATCTTCATGAGCGCAATTTAATCCCTGCTCTTCATTAATCTTAAGTTTTCCAACATATTCTTTTAGTTCCTGAGCTACATACTCTAATAATTTTTCTTTTAATTCTGGATCAGAATTTATCTTTATTTGGATGGCATCAATTGAACTATTATCATCAATGACTATATTATTTTCTGATAAAAAAATACTTTCTAAATCAAGTAATCTATTCCAAATTGCCATAATGGCAAGCTTTAATCTGTCCATTCCAGGAATAGGTTCAGCTATGGTTGCAATATTTTCTACATTATCTATCATAAAGTGATCAACTTCATCAATCATAATACCACAGGGTTTTCGCTTCCCCATGGTTTTTAGCAAACTGAATTTATCCATTAACCAATCATGACTGAAGCTATTTGAATTCCCATAAACCACAGGATTTTTATAACAATTTTTAGGCCCTTCTTTATAATCTGGAACAATATTACAACTTATATTTATACCAAACAAAGCATAAAATTCTTGTAGATTATCACTATCTCGCAAAGCCAAATCCGAAGAGCTAGTGATACTGTCCATAGACATACCATGCAAGGTATAAAGAACATTTATCATAGCAATAATCGTTGTTTTTCCTTCGCCAGTGGGTATTTCTACAAACCGTCCTTTTGTGTCTGGTGACAACAAACAAAGAACAATGACTGATATTAATTGTGCCGCATAAGGTCTGTATTTAAAATGCAAAAAACACGCTTGTTTCATAACAGCTAGTTTAAGGGATAACTCTTCATCGATAGCTGTTGGTTTTTTTAATTGCGCCAGCCAATTAAGAATATCTGTCTTGCTCCACTCTTTGATAGCTTTGTCAGTCTTAGATGATGGGTTTTTATATGTATCATACTTGTCATTAATTTGATACAACATATCTTTAAGGCGATTATCTTTTATTAACTCCAAAACATGTTGGTTAGATGCGTTATTTCTTTCTAATTCATCTAACAATTGTGGTAACGGTTTGTTTTTAGTGGTTACCTGATAAGTTCCTTTTCTTGATTTTTGACGGAAATCATCCAAATTTTTTGCACAAGCACAAAGTTCATAAAATTTATTTTCATCGAGGCTATAAGACCAAGCTATTTCCAAACAACCCATGAAATTTAAATAGTTTCTTTTAATTTTTATCTTATCTAAAAAAATAGCATATAGCCTTTCAAAATCCCAGCCATCTTTAATTAGCAACTTCACCTTATTAAAAAAGCTCTGTGGCATAAACTCTATTTTTGAGAAATTAATGTGGGAAGAAGGGTTGCACACCAAACTATATAATATCGCTGTTTTGAAATTCACGCAGAAATCTACTGCTTTCCCTTCTGATAGCTGGCAAAATCCCCCTAAAATACTTGTTAAATTTTTCTCTGTGATTTTATTGTTCTTTAAAAAATCTAAAATATAATTAAACTCATTTAAAGAAGATGAAATATAACACATCAATTTTTCTTCATCATTATTTTCACCCAATCCTTTGAATAAATCAAGTATTGTTTCTTTACGAAGAGAGATAATAAAAAATTCATTCACGTCTAATAACAGAGAAATTTTAGGAGCATCATCTATATATGTTGAACAAAAACATTGCACTAATAAATCATGATCAATCATTTTTTGTTTGAAATATTCTTGTAATTGATTGGCCTTATTCTTAGCATTGTCCTGGGAAAACTCAGATCCCACTAAGTTCCCCATCAAATCTAAGGCCAATACATCAGGAAATATTTCTTTATGAAAAAAAATAATATTAAGTACATTTTGATAATCATCTTCAGACTCTATATTTTCTAAATAATCAACCAGTAATTTGAATCGGCTGAAAGACAGAGTTGAATCTCTCTTGATAGCATCAATTAAATCTTTTCCGCTATGGATATTTTCAAGTTCTAAAAACACTTTCATGTTATCGCTAAACTTATGAAATTGACCTACTTCATCTAGAAGCTTAAGTATTTGCTTTCTATGGTATTCATCAGTAATTTGCAATAAATAACTTTTAAAGGTTTCGATAGACTTATTCGAAAAAACAATTTGTTGTGGATCTAAACGAGACAACAACTCATACAACTGTGGGAAATGAATTGAATCTAATTTTTTTATACAACAATCACTCAATTCAACTTGCCAATTTTCATAACTCTTTAAATCCAACAAAATTGCTAATAGTTTGCTGAACTGTATATCGCTTGTTTTGCCAATGAATTCAACAATCTCACAATACATTTCTTTTGTTAGATTTTTTTCATATTTAACTAATCCCATTAAACAAGCTATCTTTTCACTTATCTTGGTTTTTGAAATAACATCTAACTGTAGAGACTCTATTTTTAGCTTTTCTTTATACCTTTCTGGATCAAAATCCTTTATAGCATTCAATAGAGTTTTCTTCACTTCGGGGAAAAAATCAAGTTTCTCTTTTAATTTAAGCAATTCATCGAATGTTTTTTTAGTAAAAATCTTACGGTTTAGTTCTATTTCATGATAAATAATTTGGCTCATATTTTCAGCAGAAGAAAGATCTTTTGATAGATCTTTCTTCGCTATAAACTCTAAAAATTCATCTTCACTTTTAAATAAAGGTTGATTAAATACGACTTTACTTAACACTGAAAATGAAAGCGCGATAATTTGTTCATTCCCCCATTTGATTCCATCAATTATCGCTAGTATGGTTTTTTCATTTTTCAACATAATTCCATTATCAGCGGCAACAGTAAAAGCCTCTAATAAAAAAGTTGGACTAATTTTATTAAAATTTCCCGAGTTAAATACTTCTTCTGCCAAGGAAAAAACATCATCATGAATAATATAATTATGATTTGAAGCTTCTAATAGTAGTACCCTTAACCCTTGGTAAGAATTAGCAGGGAATGCTTTAATATAATTAAAAATAGAGAATGTTAAGTTTTTTGTTAAAACTCTCTGCTGACAAGCAAGCTTATAGCAGAAATTTAAAATAATCTTGCTATGCAGATTATTTACATTTTTGTTCGGATTAAGGACATCATCCTCAAGCCATTGAGAAAATAAATTCATGTTATTTACGGTTAGATAACCATATTTTTTAATACACTGATTAAGACAATTGATAACATCCGTGCTTTTTTCTTTCATGGATAAAAACTCACCAACAGATTTTTCTAGATCTAGAATAGAAAGTGCTTTGTCGTTTAATTTTTCTTTTGGAATTTGATCAATAATAGAATAGGTTAAGTTATACACATTATTGTTATGACAAAATAATCCAATATCAACTAAAATATCTAAAAGCTCGTCGGCTGTCTCGTATCCATTATCACATGCAAGTTTGATACTGGATAATGCTTCAAATCGATGTTCTTCTTTTTGGAATGTTTTATTTAATAAAAGCTTTTCCAATTTATTTAATACAATCTTTATGTTTTTAATATCTTTATTGGAATAAAAAATATCTAATTGCGAGTATATTATTTGTAAACTTAATGTAAATAAATTGTATTCACTTTTATCAAAAATATTAAAGATATCCTCTATCGTTTTAATTGTCAGTGCTTTTTTTAAAGTTGATAAGTAACTACTTACACCCCATTATGAATTAATTTTAAAATAAAACGAAAAAAGACTTGACAGCATTTTTCACCTTCTATTTAATTTTTCCTAAGCCCCCTAAAAGAGTACCTTTATGACTTAGCTACAGATCCAACACGAT
>JAJFKH010000014.1 GCA_021773305.1 Gammaproteobacteria bacterium
GCTGATGATGGTGATTATTTTTCTGCTGGGATTCTTTATTGATTTTGTTGAAATTGCTTATATCTTCATTCCGATGATCGCGCCCATTTTGCTTAACCAGGGCATTGACCCTCTTTGGTTTGGCATACTCGTTGCACTGAACCTGCAAGCCTCATTCCTCACGCCACCATTTGGGTTTTCGTTATTTTATTTGCGCGGTGTAGCGCCGCCATCTATTAGCACGCCCGATATTTATCGTGGTGTCATTCCCTTTATTTGCCTGCAACTGGTGACTTTAGCAGTGGTGATAGTATTTCCGGGGATTGTTCGGGTATTTTAAATGATCATTTTTTCTTCAGAAAAAAAACAAATTCTTCGTCAGTTTCAGACATCGACAATAAATCATTACCCGTCTGTTCAGCAAATACCTGAAAATCAATGGTTGCACCGGGGTCTGTAGCAACAATCTTTAATATTTGCCCACTCGTCATCTCTGCTAAAGATTGTTTGGTACGTAATATGGGTAGCGGACAAACTAGTCCACGTGCATCAAGTTCTTTATCGATTTTCTGCATTTTTTATTCATGTTGAATTGCTTGCCTACGATAAGGTACGCAAATTAAAATTTGACTTTACTAGCGTATCTTAGCTAATTGTTAGGCTCTTGATTCCAAGATATATCAACTTTACGATGTTGTGATATGCAATCGCGAAGATATAGATTAATTAGACTTTGGTAAGGCACACCTGAATCTTCAGCCATTTTTTTGAAATAACTGATGACATCTTCACTGAGTCGCATCGTGACAGGTTTTTTAAGCTTAGATGCGTAGGGATTCTTACGCGACTTCATTTTGGTTAAATCATATTCTTTCTTCATAAGGCTTCACCTTTATAGAGTTTCCTCTCTTTTGCTGTTGCTTGACGTGCCGAGATGATTCGAATGAGATTGCTGGCTTCCTGTTCACAATGGCAGATAAGTAAGATCCTTGATTGGTTGCTGTGTCCTAGTAACAGAAATCTATTTTCTAGCACTGAGTTTTCATTATCAAAGAACTGGATAGCGAAGTCATCATAAAATACTGATTTAGCCTCTTCAAAACTAACATCATGTTTTCTTTTATTTGAGGTGGCTTTTGAAGTGTCCCATTCAAATTTAATCATAAATACATTGTATTTATAGAAATAAGAATGTCAAGCACCCTTTTTTAAGCGTGACTATTATAAAATAGGTGCGGTCGAATTTTGTAAATTGGTTTGAATCAATTTTAATTTGACATAATATCAATCGGAAATGTTTAGGAGTTATTAATGCGTGTTTTCTCAAAATCACAGAAATTAATCAGTGCGTTGTTTTTTGTGCTGATCCCGGTCAGCTGTTTTGCTGCCCCCGCCAAATCAGAAACGCAATCAATTATGTTGCTGCTCGGTGAGCATAATCTTGCGCATTGTCAGTTTGTAGGTGATGTGGTGGGCAATTCAGAATTAGACAAAGAAACGGGAGAGCACCCGTCCTATACGACCCGAGTGACGGATGCCAGAAATAATATAAGAAACGAGGCCTATCAGCTCGGTGCTAATACGATTCATATTATACGTACCAGTAATGCTGCTAGATATGACTTTCCCGGCCTTGATAAGCAAGTAACATTTAATGGAAAAGCCTATTTTTGTGATGAGTCTTGAACGTGTGTTTTAATAAGTTAGATGTTGTATTTCTCCCAGAATTCCGAAAACCTTAGTCGGGTATACACTTAGGACTTGAATTCAGGAAGGCCTATATGTTCTGGGTGACAATGATGCTCAGACAAACTGGGTTGTTAAAAAATAATATTTTTTGACATTTTGCGTCATTAACTCTTCGATTAAATAATATATTATTCTTTACTTTTCTACTTCGCAACAGTCCTCTCATGGCTGATAGTAAACACATAGCTTGTCGTGAATGTGACCTGTTGGTTAAATTGACCCATCTCGCGGAAGGGAGTAGGGCTTCATGTCCACGCTGTGGACACACACTTACTGCTAACCATTGTAATGCCAGGAATCGGGTGATTGCGTTTTCACTCGCAGGGCTGGTTTTTCTTTGCTTATCCTTTGTGTTTCCATTTTTAACCTTTAGCGCCCAGGGGCAGGATAGAACCACGACGCTAATGCAGAGTATCACGGTGATGATTACAGAGAATTTCACCAGCCTGGCAGTTATCATTTTTATCACGATTATTGTCATTCCAGCGCTCTATCTATTAAGTGCTATTTATGTGTATGTGTCTGTAAAATCTTCACGGCTATTACCAGGCACATATACGATGATGAAATTAATAGGCCATCTTCAGCACTGGAGTATGGCTGACATTTTTTTAATTGGAATTCTCGTCAGCTTCATCAAAATTATTTCTTTGGCAGACGTAAGTCTTGGGCTTTCTTTTTGGTCATTCGTGCTTTTTATTGTCAGTATGACCGCGGCAGTTTTACATATTGATAAGCACCAGGTTTGGCAATGGATTAAGGAAAATGAAAACCTTCCTGCTGTAACAGTGCCGGAAAGTGGCCATCATCAGGGGTGCCAAGTGTGTACTGAGATTACAGATGCGTCGAAAAGAATCTGCGAC
>JAJFKH010000015.1 GCA_021773305.1 Gammaproteobacteria bacterium
TTCCAAATCACCAAAATTGATCACAAAGGTATCCACTTCAACCCACGTGCTCGCATTCGGATCAATATCATAGATCGAGGGATCATGAATATTGTCCCATTTTTTATACAACTCCATTGCATCAGTACGTCGAATAAATGACCGCATCGCTATCCTTATGGTTATTCTGTGAACATGTTTTTAAGAATTGTTCAAATTTTAACGCGACGATAATTTCTTATCACCTCTCTAACCCTTTGATTTTAGACTATCTACAGATTGATGTGTCGGAGCTGAGCAGACATGGGTAACACTTAACATTGGGATCTCTCAGGGCCTAATTGAGCCGCCATATCTCACTTCCGTCACGGTCATTGGCGTCCCCGTCTGTACCGTAATTTTCAGCATAGCCTAGCCCCAAATATGCGGTGTCTTTATATTGACCCTGGGGACATTTCTATTTTGGACTACTAGGGGACATTTTTAAATTGCCTTGACATCATGCAACACTTGTTCTTGCCATTGGCTCTTATCTCATCTAAAATCTGCCACACATTTAATAAGGCTCTGGAGGCTGTGAGTGAAAAAAATGTTGGTGGCAGGAAATTGGAAAATGCACGGCAATCGTGCAGGTATTGCTCACTTATTGGAAGTATTATCCACAACTTGCCGGGATTTTGATAAGGTAGATATTGCTGTTTTTCCTCCTAGTCTTTTCATTCAGCAGACCGCTGAAGCTCTGAACCAGTCCACTATCCAATTCGGTGCACAAAATCTCTCCCCTCATTCTGAAGGGGCTTACACTGGGGAAATCTCTGCTGCTATGCTTAAAGATTTCCAGTGTGATTGGGCGCTCGTAGGGCATTCTGAACGTCGCCAATATTACGCTGAAACCGATGAGATTGTGGCTGAAAAATTTGCTGGTGCGCAAAAAGCCGGTGTACAGCCCATTTTATGTATCGGTGAAACCCAACAACAGCGAGAAGCTCACCAGACGATGGAAGTGATAGGTCATCAATTGACAACGGTGCTGGATGTTGTGGGTATCGATGCTTTTTTAAACGGTGTTATTGCTTACGAACCCGTTTGGGCCATTGGCACGGGCTTGACGGCAAGTCCTGAACAAGCCCAAGAAGTGCATGGTTTTATTCGAGATCAGTTAACAAAAAAAGATGCGGATGTTGCTCAATCCGTGCGCCTACTTTACGGGGGCAGCGTAAAAGCGGATAATGCTTCTGGGTTATTTGCCATGGCGGACATTGATGGTGCTTTGGTGGGTGGTGCTTCGTTAAAAGCAGAGCAATTTACAAAAATTTGTCAACAAGCTCAAAGGTAATTGTTTTATGGAACAACTTCTTATGGTGATTCACGTGTTTGCTTGTATTGGGATTGTGATCCTAGTGCTGCTGCAACACGGTAAAGGGGCTGATATTGGTGCAGCCTTTGGTAGCGGTGCTTCAAGCACTGTCTTTGGTAGTCAAGGGTCTGGTTCTTTTTTGCTAAGGCTGACCAGTGCTTTTGCTGCGATCTTTTTTATTACCAGTTTGTCTTTAGGTTATTTAGCGACCAGTAGCCAAAAAAAGCTAACGGGTGTGGCTACATCTTTACCAATTGCTTTAGAAGAGCAAGAAAATATTGATGCTAATTCAGCAAATCAACAGCAAGATAATAAAAGATCTGATACAATTAGTCCAAACGAAGACTAAGCGTTTGATAGTTATTCATTTTGCAGCCGAAGTGGTGGAATTGGTAGACACGCTGTCTTGAGGGGGCAGTGACGCAAGTCGTGCCGGTTCGAGTCCGGCCTTCGGCACCAATAATGGTTAACGTTTGACCTATTAAGAGAAGTTGTCATGCTCGAAAGTTACTTTCCGATTTTAATATTTATTCTGCTGGGGGTTGCCTTTGGCTTGGTACCTGTTTTAGCCAGCTGGATCATCAATCCCCGTAAAGGATATGACGAAAAATTATCACCCTACGAGTGTGGTTTTAATGCCTTTGAAGATACTCGCATGCCTTTTAGCGTTAAATACTACCTTATTGCTATTTTATTTATTCTGTTTGATTTAGAAACCGCTTTTTTATTTCCTTGGGCCGTAGTGCTGGATAAAATTGGTTGGTTTGGTTTTGGTGCCATGATGATTTTTTTAACACTGCTTGTCATTGGCTTTATTTTTGAGTGGAAGAAAGGGGCATTAGAATGGGAGTAGCGGATAGCGTTCCAGAACCTATAGCCACGACAAATTCGGGCTTTCGTGTAACCACCGTTGATAAATTGATTAATTGGGCAAGAACTGGCTCTCTCTGGCCCATGACATTTGGTTTGGCTTGTTGTGCTGTGGAAATGATGCATGCCGGTGCTTCGCGCTATGATTTAGATAGGTTTGGTATTGTCTTTCGTCCAAGCCCTCGCCAATCTGATGTGATGATTGTGGCGGGAACCTTATGTAATAAAATGGCCCCAGCCCTGCGCAAAGTTTACGATCAAATGGCAGAACCTCGCTGGGTGATTTCCATGGGATCTTGCGCCAATGGTGGTGGTTATTATCATTACTCGTATTCCGTGGTTCGAGGCTGTGATCGTATTGTGCCTGTGGATATTTATATTCCAGGTTGTCCTCCTACAGCAGAAGCCTTCTTGTATGGGGTGATACAACTACAAAACAAAATTCGCAAAACTAAGGCATTTGCACCGAGGGAAACAGACAATGGCTGATATAGAAGTATTAGCTGGAGAGGTCAAATCCCGCCTGGGTGATCATATCATCGATAGTGTTATTGCCTGCAATGAATTAACCCTTGAAGTGAAGCCCGAATCCATTCGCACAGTATGTTTGCTGCTGCGAGATGAGGATCCTTTTAAATTTGATCAGCTCATTGATATTTGCGCTGTAGATTATCTTCAGTATGGTGTGGCTGAATGGGCAACGGAAGACGTCACCTCCACAGGCTTTGAAAGGGCCGCAGATAGAGAGCATGGCATACGGATATTTGACTTTGATAAGCCACGTTTTGCGGTAATTTACCATCTGTTATCTGTTAGCGACAATCACCGTATTCGCTTAAAAGCATTTTTACCTGAAGATCCCTTAATGATTGAAAGTGTTGTGGACATCTGGACTGCTGCTGATTGGTTTGAGCGAGAAGCTTTTGATTTGATGGGTATTTTATTTGAAGGACACCCTGATTTACGTCGGATTTTGACAGACTATGGTTTTATTGGACATCCTTTTCGAAAAGATTTTCCGCTGACGGGCAATGTGGAAATGCGATATGATGCGAACGAAGGGCGAGTGATTTACGAGCCTGTGTCTATTGCGCCTAGAGTCTTAGTGCCTAAAGTCATCCGAGAGGATAACCGCTATATGAGCGAGAATGAAGAGGTTGGCAATGCCCCAAATTCGTAATTATACTCTAAATTTTGGCCCTCAACATCCCGCAGCCCACGGGGTTTTGCGTTTGGTGTTGGAAATGGACGGTGAGATTATTCGCCGCGCCGATCCCCATATTGGGTTACTCCACCGTGCAACAGAAAAATTAGTTGAATCTAAGCCCTATAATCAAAGCATTGGTTATATGGATCGATTAGATTATGTCTCTATGATGTGTAACGAACATGCCTATGTCATGGCTATTGAAAAATTATTAGGTGTACAAGCGCCTATTCGCGCGCAATATATTCGAGTGATGTTTGATGAAATAACCCGGATCCTTAATCACTTGTTATGGTTAGGCGCTCATGGTTTAGATATTGGTGCCATGACAATTTTTCTCTACTGTTTTCGAGAAAGAGAAGACTTGTTAGATTGCTATGAAGCTGTGTCCGGGGCTAGGATGCACGCGACGTATTATCGGCCAGGCGGTGTTTATCGTGACCTGCCAGACAGGATGCCACAGTATAAACCGAGTCAATGGCATGGAGAAAAAGATACCCAAAAAGCCAATGAACGGCGAGAAGGTTCTTTGTTAGATTTTATTGATGACTTTACTCAACGTTTTCCAGGGCTGGTGGATGAGTATGAAACCTTGTTGACAGAAAATCGTATTTGGAAGCAACGGACTGTGGATATAGGCATCGTATCGGCTGAGCGAGCGTTGCAGCTAGGTTTTACGGGGCCTATGCTACGAGGTTCTGGGGTAGAGTGGGATTTACGTAAGAAGCAAACCTATGAAGTGTACGATAAAATGGATTTTGATATTCCCGTGGGTGTCAATGGGGATTGCTATGATCGCTACTTGGTGCGTGTGGAAGAAATGCGTCAGTCTAACCGTATCATTAAACAATGTGTGGCATGGTTGAGAGAAAATCCCGGCCCGGTCATGCTAGATGATCACAAGATCACAATGCCTAAACGAGAAGAAATGAAGGGAGATATGGAATCATTAATCCATCACTTCAAACTGTATACGGAAGGTTATTGCTTGCCCCGGGGGGAAGTCTATTCTGCGGTGGAACATCCCAAAGGTGAATTTGGAATTTATTTGGTATCCGATGGCGCGAACAAACCTTACCGAGTGAAAGTACGAGCTTCCGGTTTTCCTCACTTGGCGGCCCTTGATGAAATGAGTCGAGGGCATATGTTAGCGGATGTGGTTGCTATATTATCCAGTCAAGACATTGTATTTGGAGAGGTTGATCGTTGATGAATGACGTTAAAGAAAAATCTGCGCTCTCTCAGCCAGCCCGAGAAGAGATTGACAAGTGGGTTGCAAAATATCCAGAAGATAAAGCTCAATCTGCGGTGATCCCCGCATTGCATATCGCGCAAAAATACAATCAAGGTTCTCTGACCGATAGTATTATTGAGAGTGTCGCTGATTATCTAGGGATCCCTAAAATTGCAGCGTTTGAAGTTGCAACGTTTTACTCCATGTATGAGTTAAAACCTGTAGGCCGCCATAAAATGGGGCTTTGTAAAAGTATTTCTTGTATGCTCATGGGGGCTGACGAGCTGGGCGATCATTTGCAAAAAAAATTGGGCATTAAGTTTGGCGAAACTACCCCAGATGGAAAAGTCACATTAAAAGAAGTGGAATGCCTCGGTGCTTGTCGCCACGCTCCCGTGGTTCATATGCATAACCGCTACTATGAATCGTTAACCCCTGAAAAGGCGGATGAACTTATCGAAGGTTTGGAGTAATATTATGGCAGTGACCCTCAATCAAGTTTGTTTTCGTACCTTACATCTTGATAAGCCTTGGACGTTGGCGACCTATGAAAGTGCTGGCGGTTACGCCATGTGGAAAAAAATATTGCATGAGAAAACACCTCCCAGTGAAATTGTTGATACTCTAAAAGCTTCTGGTTTGCGAGGCCGAGGGGGCGCTGGATTTCCTACGGGACTGAAATGGAGTTTTATTAATCGAGATGTCCCCGGTGATAAATATGCGGTCTGTAATTCCGATGAAGGCGAGCCAGGAACTTGTAAAGACAGAGATATCTTGACGTATAATCCTCATCAACTAATAGAAGGCATGTTGATTGCTCAATATGTGATGAATGCGACGGGTTACAATTATATTCGCGGTGAATTTGACTTGCCCCTAGAACGAACGGAAGCGGCTGTCGCCGAAGCCAGAGCCGCGGGCTACATCGGCAAAAATGTTTTAGGCAGTGGAATGGACTTTGAACTTTACAATACAGTCGGTGCTGGGGCTTATATTTGTGGTGAAGAAACTGCGTTACTCGAATCCCTAGAAGGCAAAAAAGGTCAGCCTCGCTTTAAACCACCATTCCCTGCTAATTATGGACTCTACGGTCGTCCAACTACCGTGAATAATACTGAAACCTTTGCTTCGGTTCCGGTGATTTTAGAAAAAGGTGCGAAGTGGTTTGCCGAGTTAGGTAAACCAAATAATGGTGGCACAAAGATATTTAGTGTTACAGGACACGTTAAACAACCGGGTAATTTTGAAGTTCCATTAGGCACTTCATTTGCTGAGTTGTTGGAATTAGCCGGTGGTCTAAAAGACGGTCGTACATTAAAAGCCGTCATCCCTGGTGGTTCTTCGGCACCTGTGGTGACCGGGGAAACCATGATGGGACTGGACATGGATTATGACAGTATTGCTGGAGCTGGATCAATGTTGGGTTCTGGTGCAGTCATTATCATGGATGATACCACTTGCATGGTAAAAGCCTTAGCGCGGGTTGCTTATTTCTATTATGAAGAATCCTGTGGTCAGTGTACTCCTTGCCGCGAAGGAACCGGATGGTTGTACCGAGTGATAAAACGTATTCTTGATGGTAATGCTGGCCAACATGAATTGGACATGTTAGATGATGTGGCTTCAAAAATTGAAGGCCGTACCATTTGTGCTTTGGGTGATTCTGCTGCATGGCCGGTAAGAAGTTTTATTAAACATTTTCGTGAAGAATTTGAATTCATGATCCAGCACAAAAAAAGTATCTTGGATTAATTAGGTGGGTTAGCATCCGATGGCTGAACAAGAGTTAGTAGAGATTGAAATAGATGGCAAAAAGCTCCAGGTTAAACCTGGCAGTATGATTATTGAAGCGGCTGATGATGCGGATATTAAAATCCCTCGTTTTTGTTATCACAAAAAATTATCCATAGCGGCTAATTGCCGCATGTGTTTGGTCGATGTAGAAAAAGCCAATAAACCGCTGCCTGCCTGTGCTACGCCTATTATGCCGGGTATGGTGGTTCGCACGCAATCCAAAGAAGCATTAGTTGCCCAGCGGGCAGTGATGGAATTTCTCTTGATCAATCATCCTTTGGATTGTCCTATTTGCGATCAAGGGGGTGAGTGCGAACTACAAGATGTTGCCATGGGATATGGTAAAAGCGTTTCTCGTTATACCGAAGGTAAACGTTCAGTAAAAGATAAAGATATTGGATCGTTAGTTGCAACGGACATGACTCGTTGTATTCTCTGTACTCGTTGTGTACGGTTTGGACAAGAAGTCATTGGTTTACCTGAGTTAGGTGCTACCGGTCGTGGAGAACATACGGAAATTGGTACTTATATTGAAAAATCCCTGACTTCAGAAATGTCTGGGAATATTATCGATCTTTGTCCAGTGGGTGCATTAACATCTAAACCTTTTCGCTTTAAAGCTCGGGCCTGGGAATTAGAGCAAGGAACATCCGTTGCACCCCATGATTGCGTGGGTTCTAACATCTATGTTCACAGGCACCGAGATAAAGTTATGCGAGTGGTGCCAAAAGATGATGAATCTATTAATGAATGTTGGATATCCGATCGGGATCGCTTCAGTTATGAGGGGCTTTATCACGAGGATCGTTTAACACAACCGATGATTAAAAAAGAAGGTGCTTGGCAGGTTGTTGATTGGCAAGAAGCATTAACATTTGCTGTGGACGGCTTAAAAAAAGTGATTGATGATAATACTGCGGCTCAATTGGCTGCCGTTGCTAGCCCGAATTCTACTGTTGAAGAACATTACCTGTTGCAAAAATTAGTGCGAGGCTTGGGCAGTCATAATATTGATCATCGCTTGCGACAAACGGATTTTAGCGATCAATTAGCAACCCCTGTCTCTGCGGGTTTGCCGATATCCATCGAAGCTATCGAAACTCAAGAGCAAATCCTCTTAATTGGCTCTGATGTTCAGCGGGAGCAGCCTATCGTAGGTCATAGGATCCGCCGCGCGTATTTGCGAGGCACTAATGTGTGTGTGATTAACCCGATGGATTACCATTTTAATTTCGATGTCAAAGAAAAAATCATTGTCAGTCCTTCTACTATGCTGCAAGAATTAGCGGCAGTGACAAAGGCTGTTTTAGATCAGACTCAAAACACTCGGCACGGAAAAGTTGCTGATTTATTAAAACAAGTCACGGTGAGTGATAGTCACCAGAGGATGGCAAAACAATTGCTAGGAGCAGGCGATAAAGTTGTCTTGCTCGGCGCACATGGACTGAATCATCTTCACAGTAGTCAAATTAAATTACTAGCCAATACCTTATCTCAGGCTATCTCAGGTCAATGTGGTTATTTAACCGAGGGTGCTAATGCTACAGGTGCATCTCTTGCTGGAGCTATTCCCCACCGCTGTGCAGCGAATCTTGGTGTGGCCAAATCGGGATTGGATGCTAAACAAATTTGGCAAAGCCAACTAAAAGCGTTTATTCTGTTGAATCTAGAGCCTGAGTACGATTGCGCCGATCCGCAGATGGCGTTAGCATCCCTTCAACAGGCCAATTTTGTGGTATCTCTATCACCTTATATGACATCGACTATGAAAGATTATGCCAATGTGATTTTGCCGGTTTGCCCCTTTGCAGAAACATCTGGGACTTTTGTGAATATTGAAAATAAATGGCAGAGCTTTGCCGCAGCCGCAGCGCCCCAAGGGGAGGCAAGGCCGGGTTGGAAAGTGTTACGGGTATTGGGTAATCTCTTTGAGCAAGAAGGTTTTGATTATACTGTGAGTACAGAGGTACGGGATGAGTTGAAGGTTGCTGTGGATGGCATGACAATGACCCAAACCAATCAAGATCATATTCCATCAACCCTTAATTTTTCTGCCAATGTAGATCTAGAGCGAATTGCTTACCCGCCTATTTATCGTACGGATAATCTTGTGCGCCGGGGCGAGTCTTTACAGCGTTCAGGTATTGCGGAAGCAGCAGCGGTTCATTTGAGTGCAAATACGGCAACTCAAATGAATTTAGCAGATTGTGAGCAAGTCACCGTGAAACAAAATGGACAGCACGTCAACTTGCCGCTGCATGTTGATGGGCGAGTTCCTGATAATTGTGTGTATATTCCAAGTGGTTTTGCTGAAACAGCAATGCTTGGGGTGACATCACCGGCAGCATTAACCCTAGAGCGGAGCTAACCCATTACCATGTGGAATGATGTACTGGCTTTAATTTGGATCGTGATAAAAATTCTCATTATTGTGCTTCCACTGATGGGAGCCGTGGCCTATTTAACCTTGGCAGAGCGAAAAATCATCGGCTACATGCAATGCCGTATTGGCCCCAATCGAGTGGGGATTCGGGGTATTGGTCAGCCTCTTGCGGATGGGCTTAAGTTGTTTCTCAAAGAAATTATCGTGCCTTCCAAAGCCAACGCGTACCTTTTTATATTAGCGCCTGTATTGACCATTGCACCTGCATTAGCGGCGTGGGCTGTGATCCCCTTCAATCAAGATTGGGTATTGTCCAACATCAATGCCGGGCTACTTTATGCGCTCGCGATGACGTCTCTGGGTGTGTACGGTATTCTTATGGCAGGCTGGGCATCTAACTCAAAATATGCCTTTCTGGGTGCATTGCGATCGGCGGCACAAATTATTTCCTATGAAATTGCTATGGGTTTTGCATTAGTCGGTGTTTTGATTGCCGCGAACAGTGCGAACTTGCAAGATATTGTGTTACGCCAATCCGGTGGGTTTTTTCATTGGTTCTGGTTGCCTTTATTGCCTTTGTTTGTTGTCTACTGGATTGCGGGGCTTGCAGAAACCAATCGCCACCCTTTTGATTTAGCCGAAGGGGAATCTGAAATTGTCGCAGGATTCCATGTGGAATATTCCGGTATTACGTTCGCAGTTTTTTTCTTAGCCGAATACGCCAATATGATTTTCATTTCGGCTTTAGCATCCATCATGTTCCTCGGGGGGTGGTTGTCACCTTTTGAAGGTGTTCCTTTGTTGGGATCTCTCTTCGCTTGGGTTCCTGGTATTGTGTGGTTTGTTACTAAAATTGCGTTTTTCCTATTTTTGTATATTTGGATCCGAGCAACACTTCCTCGTTATCGTTACGATCAAGTGATGCGGTTGGGTTGGAAAATCTTGATCCCTGTTACGATTGTATGGATTGTCGTGGCGAGTTTGGCGGTAGAATTACATGTTGGCCCGTGGTTCAACTACTAGTGAGATAGAAAGCATGAATCGAATTAAACATTGGGTAAAAAGTTTTACATTATGGGAACTGCTCCTGGGGCTGAAGCTCACAGGTCGTTATCTTTTTAAACGAAAAATCACGATACAATTTCCTGAAGAGAAAACGCCGGTTTCTAATCGTTTTCGCGGGCTGCATGCCCTGCGGCGATACGCTAATGGTGAAGAACGTTGCATCGCTTGCAAACTGTGTGAAGCAGTTTGCCCAGCCCTTGCTATTACCATTGATGCTGAACCACGAGACGATGGTTCTAGACGAACCACACGTTACGAAATTGATTTGTTTAAATGTATTTATTGCGGATTCTGTGAAGAGTCTTGTCCAGTGGACTCCATTGTGGAAACAGACATTATGCATTACCACTTTGAAAATCGTGGGGAAAATATTATGTCAAAACCAATGCTACTGGCCATCGGTGATAAATACGAAGATGATATTGCCAAGGCTCGTGAACAAGATGCGCCTTATCGCTAACTCAAACGGATAGATTTATGCTTGTACAAAATATAGTATTTTACGCCACAGCAGCATTGCTGGTTTTCTCTGGCTTTATGATGATCATTTCTCGTAACCCTGTTCGCAGCGCACTGTTTTTGGTGCTGGCTTTTGTCGCAAGTTCCGTACTGTGGATTTTGTTAGAAGCGGAATTTTTGGGACTGGTGCTGGTTTTTGTTTATGTCGGCGCGGTGATGACACTGTTTCTCTTTGTGATCATGATGCTGTATTTAGATTGGCAGCATATTCGCGGTGGTTTTGTAAAATATTTACCCTTGGGTGGCTTGATTGTAGCAGCAATGGTGGGACTGATGATTTTTATTATTTCTCCTAACCATTTCGGATTACTGTTGCCAGTGGAGCATGGTGCAGACTACAGCAATATCAAAGAACTGGGTGAAGTGCTTTATACCCAATACGCTTACCCTTTTGAGTTAGCTGCGGTATTACTTTTGGTTGCTATTATCTCAGCGATTAGCTTGAGCCACCAAGGTAAAACAAAAAATAAAACCCAAGATGTTTCCAAACAAGTCCAAGCCAATCCTGATGAGCGGGTGCGCTTAGTCAAAATGCCAGTGGAGAAAAAACAATGATCCCATTATCGTCCTACCTGATTGTAGGAGCTATTTTGTTTGGACTGAGCATTGCTGGAATTGTTCTGAATCGAAACAATCTTATTATCATTTTAATGTGCATTGAATTAATGCTATTGGCGGTTAATACTAACTTTGTTGCGTTTTCCCACTATCTTGGGGACAACATAGGTGAAGTTTTTGTCTTCTTTATTCTCACCGTTGCTGCCGCAGAGGCCGCTATCGGACTGGCAATTTTGATGGTGCTGTATCGGCATCGGCAAAATATCAGCGTTGATGAACTCGATTCACTGAAAGGATAAGTCGTGTTAGAAAATTTGAAAGCGATGAGTATGGTTGTGGTTATGGCCCCCTTAGTGGGAGCTATTATTGCTGGGTTACTTGGCAAAAAAATTGGCCGAGCGGGTGCTCACTGGATAACTATTTCTTTGGTGGGTTTATCCCTGTGCTTGTCTTTGATCATTGCAAATCAAGTGATTTTCCATGGGCAAGGCTTTAACGGTACGATTTATACCTGGGGGATCAGCGGTAACTTCACTTTTAATGTTGGTTTTTTGATTGATAGGTTGAGTGCCTTGATGATGGTGGTAGTCACCTTTGTTTCGTTTTTGGTTCATGTCTACAGTATGGGATATATGGATGATGATCCCGGTTACCAACGATTTTTTAGCTATATTTCGTTATTTACCTTTGCCATGTTGATGCTTGTCACCTCCAATAACTTTTTACAAATTTTCTTCGGCTGGGAAGCAGTTGGCGTAGTGTCTTACTTTTTGATTGGGTTTTGGTTCAAACGAGAGCCTGCAAATTTTGGTAGCTTGAAAGCGTTTCTTGTGAATCGAGTGGGGGATTTTGGTTTCCTCTTGGGGATTGCTGCTGTTTTGCAAACTTTTGGAACCTTAGATTTTGTTTCTATATTTGCTAATGCTGAAACCATTGCGGCAAAAAATATCCATGTGAGCATTTTCCCTGGAACTTCTTGGTCTTTGATAACCGTCATTTGTATTTTATTATTTATTGGTGCCATGGGTAAATCTGCGCAGGTGCCTCTGCATGTTTGGCTGCCCGAATCGATGGAAGGCCCCACACCTATTTCTGCGTTGATTCATGCGGCAACCATGGTCACCGCCGGGGTGTTTATGGTCTCTCGGATGTCACCTCTGTACGAACTGTCCGAAGTTGCTCTCTCTATGATCTTGGTTATCGGTGCCACAGGCGCGTTATTTATGGGCTTCTTAGGGATTGTGCAACATGATATTAAACGGGTTGTGGCTTACTCGACCTTGTCTCAGCTAGGGTACATGATGGCTGCGCTGGGTGCGTCGGCTTTTTCTGCGGGTATGTTCCATTTGGCAACCCACGCTTGCTTTAAAGCCTTACTTTTTCTCGGAGCAGGTTCTGTGATCATTGCCATGCATCACGATCAAGATATGCGCAACATGGGTAATTTGCGTAAATATATGCCGATAACCTACATCACATTTCTTGTCGGCGCGTTATCACTCAGTGCAATACCACCTTTTGCAGGTTTTTATTCCAAAGATGCTATTATTGAAGCGGTTCATGAAGTGACTATTCCCGGAGGCGATTACGCTTATATCTGTGTATTGCTAGGTGCTTTTGTCACAGCTCTTTATACGTTCAGAGCATTTTTCTTGACTTTCCATGGAAAAGAGCGGATCCCCGCAAAAACAAAACCCTATGTCAAAGAATCTCCTGCATCTGTTTGGATCCCGTTAGCAGTACTTGCGGTTCCTTCCTTGGTATTGGGGGGAATGATGGCAGGGCCTATTTTGTATGACAAGGCTGGGATTTTTCAGCAGCCAGCGGATTTATTGGGCCCCTCTGTTTATGTTGCACCCCAATATGATGTGATGGCTAAGCTGTCTCACCATTGGCATGGTGCTTGGGAGGCCGCATTTGGGGCAGCGCTCACCGCACCCTTTTGGCTCGCAATAGCAGGGATTTTTGTTGCTTGGTTTACCTGTGTTAAACGCCCTCATTTGCGAGAGGATGTAACTAAACGTTTCCCAACCATTTATAAAATATTAGTCGCAAAATACGGTTTTGACGATTTTAATCAATGGTTCTTTGTCCGTGGTTGTCGAAAACTTGCGGATTATATTTTCCGTTTTGCGGATGCTAAGTTCATCGATGATTGGTTAGTCAATGGTTCTGGCCGTGTGGTAGGGCATGTCTCACGGGTAGCTCGTCATTTACAAACAGGCTATTTGTATCACTATGCATTCGCCATGATATTGGGGCTAGTGGTGTTCTTAATTTGGTTATTTGTGTAGGGTAGTGAAGGAATAAAATGCAGAGTCTAATAGCGTTGCCTCTTTTAAGCTTAATGATTTGGGTTCCCATTGTGGGTGGCTTTTTGGCGCTGCTTTTTGGTGGTGACGATAACTCTAACAAAGCAAAAATTATTGGGTTAATTACAGCCCTTGTGACATTAGGACTTTGCATCCCTGTATTGGTGGGGTTTGATACCAATGAACCGTTGATGCAATTTGAAGAAAACCATGAATGGATTTCGGCTTTTGGTGTCTTCTACCATTTAGGTGTTGATGGTATTTCTATGCCATTGATGGTGCTGACAACCCTTACGACGTTGGTTGTGATCTTAGCTTCTTGGAAGGCCATTACCACTCAAGTAAGGCAATATATTGCAACCTTTCTCATTATGCAGGGGTTGATGATTGGTGTTTTTGAAGCATTGGATGCAATTTTGTTTTATGTGTTCTGGGAAGGGATGTTGATTCCCATGTACCTGTGTATCGGGATCTGGGGTGGCGCTAACAGGACTTATGCGTCCATTAAATTTTTCCTCTTTACCTTTTTAGGCTCGGTATTGATGCTGATTGCATTTATCTTCCTCCATGGGAAGACGGGCAGTTTCTCTATTCTTGGATTTTACCCATTACCACTTTCTATGCATGAGCAACTGTTGATTTTCTTTGCTTTCTTCATGGCTTTTGCCGTAAAAGTTCCCATGTGGCCTGTACATACTTGGTTGCCTGATGCTCACACAGAAGCACCTGCCGGAGGCTCGGTGGTATTGGCAGCGTTGATGTTGAAAATGGGCGTCTATGGATTTTTGCGTTTTAATATGCCTATTACGCCCGATGCCTCTCAAGCATTAGTGTGGTTTATGGTGATTTTATCGCTTATTGCCATCGTTTATATTGGATTGGTTGCCATCGTACAAAAAGATATGAAACGCTTAATTGCTTATTCTTCCGTGGCTCATATGGGCTTTGCAACCCTAGGTTGCTTTATGATTTATCTCATCTATAAAAACACCGGTGATTATAATGATGCTTATCTGAGCATCGAAGGCGCGATGGTGCAGATGATTTCTCATGCTTTCAGTACAGGTGCTATGTTCTTCGGCGTTGGGATTTTATATGACCGTCTTCACAGTCGAATGATCAATGATTATGGTGGGGTTGCTAATACCATGCCCGTGTTTGCCGCATTTTTTATGTTATTTGCCATGGCGAATGTTGGGCTGCCTGGAACATCTGGGTTTGTAGGTGAATTTATGATCATCTTAAGTACCATCCATGCTAATTTTTGGGTGACAGCTCTTGCCGCCACGACCTTAATTTTATCTGCAAGTTATACCTTATGGATGTATAAGCGGGTGTTCTTTGGTGATGTGAGCAACGATGGTGTTGCAACATTAGAGGATATTAATGGCAGTGAATTTTTGGTGTTGGGTATTTTAGCCTTTATTGTAATATTTATAGGTGTTTACCCAGAACCTTTACTGAAGGTTTTCCATGCATCCATTGGGCAATTATTGCAGCTGGCCCATGCAACGAAGCTAGCGTAAGAGAGGACAGAAAAGAACATGGCATTTACCATTCCAGATTTAACACCAGCTGTACCAGAAATTTTTGTTTTGACTATGGCGTGTTTAACATTATTAGCAGATTTATTTGTGAAGCAAGAGAAAGGTGGGGTGACCTTTTTACTGTCCGAATTGACGTTGTTAGGTGCCGCATTTCTTTCTGTGATGTTATTTAAACATCAAGTGCTGACAACCTTCCATGGTAATTTTGTGTTAGATCATTTGGCAACGGTTTTGAAATTGCTAATCTATACAACGACTTTTTTTGTCTTACTGTATTCGAGAGAATATATCAACGAACGCAAAATTCCATTTGGTGAAACCTATATTCTAACGTTGTTCTGTGTGTTGGGCATGATGGTTTTAGTGTCGGCGGGAAGCTTTATTACGCTTTTTTTGGGCTTGGAGCTTTTTTCTCTACCGTTATACACCATCATTGCTTTGCAACAAGATAAAAAATCTTGCCAAGAGGCAGCCATTAAATATTTTGTGATGGGTGCTATCGCCACAGGGATTTTACTCTACGGTTTATCCATGATTTATGGCGCGACTCGGGCCATGGATATGGCAACAGTGGCCAATGCCATCACCCAGATCCCACCCAGTGAACACTTGATTTTAACCTTTGGTTTGGTGTTTGTGGTTGTGGGTTTTGCCTTTAAGTTAGGTGCAGTGCCCTTTCACATGTGGGTACCTGATGTATATGAAGGTGCACCGAGTTCAGCCACACTGCTCATTGCAACAGCACCCAAGATCGCCGCCTTTGGGTTAGGTGCGCGGTTATTGATTGATGCATTGCCGGGGTTACAGCCAGATTGGCAGCAGTTATTGATTATTCTTGCCATGTTATCCATGGCACTGGGTAATTTCGTAGCGATTGTGCAGAGCAATCTCAAACGTATGCTCGCTTATTCGTCTATTGCTCATATGGGATATATGCTGTTAGGTTTTTTATCTGGCACCACATCAGGTTTTGGTGCGGCCACATTTTATATCTGTGTGTATGCTCTTACATCCTTAGGCGCTTTTGGCTTGATCGTACTGCTGAGTCGAAATGGTATGGAGGTGGAAAATATCGCTGATTTTCGTGGGTTAAACCGTCGCAACCCATGGCTCGCTTTTTTAATGTTATTAATGATGTTTTCTATGGCTGGGGTACCGCCATTAGTTGGTTTCTTTGCAAAATTAGCTGTGCTTGAAGCGTTGGTTTCTACGGGATATGTGTGGTTAGCTGTTTTTGCTATGATGATGGCATTGGTGGGCGCTTATTACTATTTGCGGGTTGTGAAAGTGATTTATTTCGATGAGCCAGAAGATGCTTCCCCTGTTGAATTGAATTCGTTTAGTTCTCAATTGGCCATTACAGTGAACGGCTTACTGATTTTAGCGTTGGGATTATTGCCCAGCGGCTTATACGATCTTTGTCGAGCGGCTTTTTAAAAAAATACTTGCACTAAATAAAGGAGGCAAGGATGTCTCACGTTTATGTGGTAGGCCACCAAGAGCGTTTAAAGAACTTTAGTCATCTACTAGACTGTATCATTAAAAACAATGATAGTAATACTATTCCTGTTGAGCTAACCCGTGTGCAAGTGGCTCTCGCGTTACTTATGGCAGATAATCAAGAAAATTCGGCTAACCTTTTCCAGAGCATAATAACGCTGTTAAAGTACGCCGTGTACTTGGCTGTTTGGATAAAAGACAACCAGGATAGTTCAATGGCTAACATGTTGATTAATGGAGTTCAATCATATAAGGGACTGCTAATCTTATTTGACCAAGATGATTTAATTAATTTGATACCTCTGTTTTCTGAATCCCAGCAACCATCACTCAAAGCTCATATGTTACTTGGTAATATTGCTGAATCCCTTGAGCTGTCTCATCAAGCTTGCAATTATTATTATCAAGCAATTACAGAAGCTAGAGTGGAATTAACCGATATCCATTCGCCTTATGTTCGTGCATTTACTGACTGTGATCTTGAAGTTTATACGCGGCAATTAAAACTTTTTTTTGAAAATAAATATCAACCTGATGACATTTTAGTTGGACTAGGTGCTGTAGAAGCGAATTTGTTTATGCTGAGCCGAAACTTGGTTAAAGGTGAGGACTATTATCATCGCCTATATGGGGCTGTAGAAAATTTTAAAAATTTATTCCAGGAAGAAAACCCTGAGACAATACTGAATGAAATACCTGATGAGATTTTACTGGATTTTAATGATGTCATTGAGCCCTATCGAGATGTGTTAGAGTCTTTTTCTATACTAGAGTGTTATTGTTATGATGCTCTGCTTGGAAAGCACCTAGGTGGTGGTGCTAAGAAAAAAGGAGAATTAGTCATAAATAAACTTCAACTTATTAATGAAGGAACGTCTCTTGTCGAATTGAAAGTTATTTTTGATGAGTTAGAAAAAAATGAAAAACTTAATAAAAAACGCCTCACATTAGGTGAGCCAAAGACCGTGATGTATATAAAAGAAATCAAACGCCAGATAAATTTACAAAGCAATCAGATCCCTTACTGCTATGGGCTGGGTCGAATTTTACAGGATTTACCAAGAGAACAATCTAAAAATAATTTGAGGTATAGATAATTGTTGAAAGATAAAAGAGGCACTCGTGTTTTATTTTGGGTGTTGGCGGCTTTTCTAGGACTTTGTTTGTTTGAATGGATCACGATTATTAAGTTAAATCATGGTTTTTTTACCTATTCTTTGGATGATCCATACATTCATCTAGCGATGGCTGAAAATTTAGCAAAATTTCATTATGGAGTCAATTTACAAGAGTGGTCATCTCCGTCCAGCAGTTTCCTTTGGCTACTCCTCTTACTACCGTTTGCTTTCACATCTATTCTTTCTTTTGCGCCTTTAATTTTAAATACCCTTATCAGTGTTGCTTCCATTATTATTTTCGGAAAAATTTTTCGGTGTTGCTACGGGGTAGGAAATGGCTTTTCGAACGTACTCTATGGATTATTTTTAATATTATTTATTTTAGCATGTAATTTGACAGGGTTGTTATTTATGGGCATGGAGCATAGCTTACATGTAATGTTGTGTGCTCTTGTCATGTTGGGAATAATTATTGAATTTCAAGAAGATAAATTGCCTCGCTGGTTTGATGTGGCGTTAATTTTACTGGGGCTTGTACGCTATGAAGCTTTGTCGTTAGTCGTAGGTATTTGGGGTATTTTACTTTGGCGAGGTTATTATCGACGCTCTTTGATTCAAATGTTGATATTGATTGCCTTATTGGGTGGATATAGTTTTTATCTATACCAACAAGATGCTGCACTCTTACCGTCTTCTGTGCTTGCCAAGGCTCGCCATGTGGGATTTTGGCAGCGGTTACAAGCAGGTTTCATGACGACAATTTTCTCAACCTATGAGCCGACTAAATTATCATTCTACATGATAGCTTTTTTGCCTGTTGTTATAATTAAACGATTTTCTTCTCGACAATTAGCGTTAGCTGTTGTAGGTATCATGGTGATTTTAGGACATTTTCTTTTTGGCCATTATATTCCATTGGGGCGATATACGGCTTACTTAAATGCTATTGCCCTTGCAGGGTTATGTTATTGTTATTTACCGTGGGTGGCTGAAAATCATCAACAATTACGTCAATTAGGCTTAATTTTTAGTGCGCTGAGCGTCTATGTGTTTTTTTGCGCTAGCCAATTCATTGAAGGTATTGCTGGGACGCCCATGGCAGCGCATAATATTTATCAACAGCATTACCAAATGCATCGATTTGTCACAGAATTTTACCCAGCTCCTGTGGCGGCCAATGATATTGGTTGGTTAACTTACCAAAATAATCACTATGTTTTGGATTTATTGGGGCTTGCTAATCCGCGAGCGAGAAGAGAGCGTTTCGCGCTTCGCTCAGATGCAAATGCGTTAAAAAATATTGTGCAGGATTATCATGTGCCGTTGGTGATGATTTATACCTTTCCTGGTATGTGGCGTCAATTGCCTGACTGGGATTTGTTAGGCGTTTTAACCTTTGCAGGCCCTGTGGTATCCGCAGCATCAAATTCGGTCTATTTTTATACCCCAGATAAAGAGAGGGGCTTGGATATTAAGAAAAAGCTTGTGGCATTTAAAGAAACCTTACCCCCAGGTGTTCATTTAGCTATAAATTGAACAGGGTACTACCTAAGATTTCCTTAATGTTTTGTTTGTAAAATGACCCATTCATAAAAAAAGGAAAATCATAACAATGGCTTTTGATTCCAACAATATTTTTATTTGTTTGTATAACAGTATAATAAATAAGCAAGAACAAGAGCATTTACTCTATCTTTTTGCCGAACTTGCAGAGCAGAATAATCTAGAGTTGAGATATGACATTTGCCAGATATGGATGAGCGATGCTTATCTTCAGGGAATGGGTGCACAGTATAAAAGCAAGGCAGGGCTTTTAGGATTCACTGATGTACAAACTGCTAATGAATATTATCATGAATTTTATCTTTATTTGCTTGAACAGGATAAATGCATCGCCCAGCTGCCAGAACTCAAAAAAGCAATCTTAAGAGAAATTATCTGGCGAGAAGATGGCACGAGTTTAGGATTACATTTCTCCAGACAATTTGAACCTATTGCGTCACCTGCTCCAAAACCCAGCCAGCCTTTTAATTTTGTTGAATCTTTATTAAGTGATCCTGTTTACTATGACTATAATCCTGATTTTTTTGATACTGATGTTGAAAAAATGAAAAAATTTAAAATCCTTGGTAAGATTATTCATCTTTCTACTTTTAAAGATATAAAAAATATCACAAAAAAAAATGGTATGCAAAAAATATATGATTTTTTGAGTGATATATTAAAAGAATTAAAAGAAATACAACAACTCTATATAAATGACTATAAACCGAGTGATGAAAGTTTAGTTTTTTTAATGAAAGCATTTGATTTGAGTATTCCTCATAATGTGATGACGTATCTCATAAATGTTTGTAAAAAAATAGATGATGAAAAAAAACTTTCAAAGTTACTGGATGCGCTAATATATGATCTAACAAAAAGTGATGATAAAAATGAAAATTTAAATGCTATTGTGGCCAGCAAGGCTATATACCAGGAAAGAGACGTTAAGTTACTCAGTGCCGAAGGTTCAGTTATTGTTTGTGAACTTGGCATCAAGTCATTAACCGAACTTCATTCCTTTTTAAAAAATAATGATGGTGACCTAAATGGCTTTAGCCAGAAACATGACTTGATCGCATCTTTTTCTATGCTAGCCTCTGTTCTTAGCAAAATATCAGCTAATTTTATAAGTTCCAATTTTCATGTTTATGATGACCTTTCCTTAAGGTTGCTTGAAGTTTACATAAAGTTTCGTTCTAATTTAGGTCAAACTATTCAAGATACACTCAAATTCCAATACAAATTTCTTTATGCTGGTGGAACTATTTTAGGTGATTTAGACCATTTGCAAAAAGAAGAGTGCAAATTGTTGACGATGAGAGTCAATCTTTATCGTACCTTGGCACAAGCACCCCGAGGGAAAATAGACTTAAAGGAACATACTTTATTTATAAAACGTCAGTTGCTTCGTCTCTCTCATTCGAGAGATGCTTCGGAATCTGCCATAGATGATGTCTTTCATGAGATGTTGCGCGATTATCATCAATCACTTTCATCTGCTATGCAACAGCTTCCAGCCTGCTTTAAGGCGTTGTTAAGCCATAACATGGATAACATGGCTAACATGGAAGAGGCGAAAAATATAAAGCTATATGGGATCCCTCCCGGTTGCCACTTTGACTTAGTTAGTGGTAATGATGTTTTGATAAAAAGTCCATTAAAAGAAGGTTTTTTTGAGTTGCTAAAACAAGAGCTACTCATTTCAGAAAAATTAATACAGTTTAACAAACCACCTATTTTAACTGTTTATTTTTTGATAAATCGATTGCTTGATAAAGAACAATCTAGCGCCCTTGTTGATGAATATAATGTAATAATTGAATCGCTAGCGACATGGACTGAAAATTATTGTAAAAAGAAAACACCCAAAAAAGAATTTGTTCTCCAGTTTACAAAGCGTTTTAAAGGGCAGTTTAAACAACAATCATTTGCTTATCATCTCTATAAAACTATGAAGATTTTGCAAGGTTCTATTAGCAATCATTTGGAGTTATTAGTCCGAGAGAAAATGTCAAGTGGTACTGTGGGAGTTAAGCTATACGAGACAATGGATAAGTTGATAGTGATTGCTCAAAAGCATTGCCTGGGAAATGATAAAGAAATAGTGGGAGCATTAAATACAGTTCAAGAAAAACTTAATAATATGGCGGAACAGCGAGGTTTTGCTATTAATTGGTTGGATCCTGAAGACATCAATGCTCAGCTTCGTGCCTCATTGCGAGCATAGACATTTATGTGAAGTCAATGCGCTCTAGATTAGCAAAGTCAATGTTTTCAACACCGCCCCCGGTAGCTCTTATGTAGATATCACCACTGGTATCTTGATTGAGTGTGATCAAAGTGCCAACAGGAGTAAAGCCTCCAGCAACTTCTAAGACCCAGTCTCCAGGGGTGCCGCCCAGTGAACCCAAGCTAGAGCCAGGAGAACCACTGACATTATCCAGAAAAACAGTGTCAATCCAGGAAGTGCCTGCACCACCATCCACTGTATCATTGCCGTCATCTAAACTATAGAAAAAGTCATCATTACCGTCATTACCATTAAGTATATCTGTACCTAATCCACCGGTTAGCTCATCATCGTTGTCGCCGCCGGTTAATGTATCATTACCGGCTTCCCCAAAGAGCATGTCATTGCCTCTTTCACCAAGAATGGTATCGTTATCCTGCCCCCCAGAAAGCGTATCATTACCGAAGCCACCCTGTAAGTTATCGTTACCAATACCGCCTACAATAATGTCATCACCATCATCACCGAAAAGCATATCATTTCCACTACCACCATCAATGGTGTCAATGCCGTCTCCACCATTGATGGTATCGTCTTCACCATCCCCAAAAAGTTGATCGGCACCCGCATTTCCATTAATCGTATCAATGCCTGCACCTCCATGGATGGTGTCGATACCCCCATCACCAAAAAGCGTATCATCATTGTCATCACCATTAATGGTATCATCTCCTGCACCACCACGAACAATATCGTTGCCACTGCCACCATGTATAATATCGTTGCCATTTCCTCCAGAAAGAAGATCCACACCACCTTCTCCGCGGATAGTATCGTTACCGTTTCCCCCTTCTATTTGATTGAACCCATTTGTCCCAGTGATATCATCCATACCATCATTCCCGTTAAGTAGTAGAGAAGCATCAAACCCAGGGATCGCGGGTGAGGGCAATATAACTGTGTCATCTCCATCCTGTGCATGATAAAAAGTTCCATCATTAAATAATGTTAGATTAACCGCGTTGAAATCAACGGTATCATTGCCATTGGTAAAAAGAGGTGGCTTTGTCGTTGGATATACAGTAACACCGATTGATTGACTTCCTGTTTGTGCAGTATCGCCATCATTTTCTGTAGCAACAGCGATTACGGATAATGTCAAATTACCGGAAAATCCTGCTGAAGGAAGGAATTTAACACTGCTGGCCTCAGCTTCTGTTAAAAACCAATTGCCTGATGGGATGTCAAAGGTTCCTGCACTTAACGTGTGAATGGGGTTTACACCACCTATCACGAAGCTCAAAGTCTCAGATCCATCTGTATCTGTTAGAAAGCCGGTAATGGTAAGTGGGATCCCTGGGTTTTCAATACCTTCTGTGGAAGAGCCTACGGTTAATAAAGGAACATTGGCAACACCATTGACTGTGACAAAAAAAGGATCGAAATTAGCGGGTGAATCGCCACCATTCATTTCTGTACTAAAGGCGAAGGCATTAATCACAAAATCATCGTTGCTACCATCCGGTGGTGTAATTGTTAACCCAGGTAATTCCGCAGCGGTTAAGATCCATTTGGCTGGAGTGGTTTGTATGCCAGCGGATAGAGTTGCCTCAGAGGGTACATTATTTAAAACAATCGTGAGTGTTTCAGAACCATCTGTATCAACAAGCGATGCTGTGATAGTGAGGGGAATAGCAGTATCTTCATTACCCACTACGTCTGCTGAGGAAAAATTAGGTTGATCCGCTACTGCATCCACGGTGACGGGCAATGCAATGACAGTATTGGCAGTATCCCCACCAATGGTTTCGGTACTCGTTGCAGTGACAGTGAGGTTGAGATCCACATCACTATGGGCCACCGGTGTCAGGGTTAATCCCGCCAGTTGAGCCGGTGTGAGATCCCAAACGCCTGGAGCAGAGTTCGTCCCAGCGGAGAGGGTGGCACCGACGGGGACATTGGTAATTTGAAGGCTTAAAGTTTCAGAACCGTCGGTATCGACGAGACTGCTTGTAATATTGAGTGCAATGGCGGTATCTTCATTGCCGGTAGCCGCAGCGGATAATGAGAGGTTGGGTGCATCCGCTACTGCATCCACGGTGACGGGCAATGCAATGACA
>JAJFKH010000016.1 GCA_021773305.1 Gammaproteobacteria bacterium
CAATATCGTGGAGCAGGACCACCGCTTTATTAAAAAAATTGTTAAACCTATGTTAGGATTTAAGGCATTTCACTCAGCAGATGCTACGTTGCAGGGCATTGAGTTGCATCATATGCTGAGGAAAAATCAACATCAAGCAGCCAATGAGATGACTATCCCAGAGCAATTTTATGCGTTAGCTGGGTAGCTGCGCCTAGGGGAAATGGGCCCTTTGATTTTAAAGGCCTTAATAAAAAAATGCGACAGAACCCTCCAAAAATCTTGCATCCGTGCTTTACTCCTTTACCTAGCTTTAATCTTAAAGTGTTGAAATAACTGACAGGATAACACAATTTCGCCTTAACCGAATGCCATTGGTCTGGCTAGAACCCCTATTTGTCTAAATATTCTATCCGTTAACCGGGTCTTGAAGAAACACGTGTGTTGGCTTGAGCTGATACTGGTTCTCTATTAGGCGCAGCAACTCGCTGAAGAACGGGTGGATGATAAGCATCATCTCTCTGCCGCCTAACTTCTTGTAAGCGAGCAATTGCAGCATTAAGATATTTTATTCTCTCCCTAAATCGACCATTCCACATCCCATTATCTTTCCCTTTAGAGATGATTAAGTATCTAGGCCAGTTACTTCTTATCTGAAATGCATTTCTAAATCCAATTAAATCATTAGCGACTACATACTTTTGAAGAAATATTTTTGTATCTTCAACGAACTGCCCTTGATACCTAAGATCAATAATAATATCTTTAATAGCAGGATTTAATGTTTTCCAGTTTACCGTCCCATATTTGGCAGCTGCATCCTCTTTATTACACAAATATTCCGTGTGTTCTACAAAAAATTCATAATCTTTTATAAATAGTTTTTTTTGTTCAACTAATGAAATTTCACATAGATCATGATTTTTAATATAGTCTCTAGCAGCACCTTCACTTAAACCAACTGCTTCTGCATATTTTCTTGCTTCAACCTTGGGAAGGCCTGCTGCTGTTAAATCTGCAATTACCTTAGAAGCTGTTCTACTTTTTAAGTCATAGCCTCTGCCAATCGTAACACCGGAAACGCCTTTAGGTGGGCAATGAGGTTTTCTGCTATAGTTACTATGCGTTCTAGCTACATTCTCATCACCTTCTTGATTAAAAGTAAATTGCCCTACTGATACTTTTAGATACTGCCCCCCTTTTACTTTTAGGGCGTTAATACGAGCTTTACAATGCTTAATTTTTGCATTAACCTCTTTAATTTTCTCTGATGTAGTCGCAAGTTCCTTTTTTGCTTTATTACGTTTTGATTTTGCTTTTATTATTTTTTCTTCAAATTTATTATCTTGTTTTAGAAGATCATCTTCTAACTTTTTCATTTTCGTTGGATGTTTATCTATTTTTAACTTTACCTTTTGCAACTCATTTTTCAAACGATCCCTGTTAGCTGTAAAATCTTTTCCCCTATTAGATAAGCCCTCAATTATACTGTTTAAGCGAGATATCTCTCTAGTATTATAATCAATACGCCTTTCAATATTACTGATTTTCATTTGAATATCATTGCCATCTTTGTCTGCGTAGTAACAATCACTGATGGGCTCACCATTTATGCAATAGTTATTATGAAGATAGGCCTTCATATGTCGATATTCTTTGTCCTGGGCCAGAAAATTTTTTTCCCTCTGAAGATTTCCAATTTGTACTCTAAGACTATTAATTCTCTGAACTCTTTCTCTTTCACTTGCAGCACTGTAAAAATTTTTTACCTTTTTTTCAGCTTCTGAGAGTTCAGCTTTTAGGTTGGTTTTTGAATTCTTTAACCGCTTTAGGTCTTCCAGCTTTTTAATTTTTTGTTTAGCAACTTTTGACTTCATTTCTTTTCTTGATTTTCTTATATCTTCAATTTTTTTTTCTTTATCAGATAACGATTTTTTCTCTTTTTTTTCTTTCTCCTCAAGTTTCTTTAACTGCTCCTTATATTTATTCTTAGCATCGCGATACTCTTGTTCACCCATTATCATAATCAATTTACACCTATTTATCTGTTACTGTAAAATATTATACAGATTTCGTGACATAGTTCAACTATAGATTGATGCGTCGGAGCTGATCTGTAGATAGTGAATTTTCGGTATAGCCAAGTGGTTGACATTAGGCTAGGATTTGTCGCCATAGCCACAGGCTACGGCTTGCGCGGATATGTCGTGCAAACAATAACAAGACACAAGCAATCAAAGAGGTATCCCATGGATGAGACCATTTATCCTAATTTTTCGCAGGTATTAGCATCACTAGAGCGACGATATCAAGCCCTATCTACCTTGATATTAGAGCCTAAGCGTGCGCGGCTGGATGTTTATTTAGCACCTTTTGTTGTGCGTGAAGAAGTGCTCCAGCAAGAGCAGAGCTATTTGATGGCATTGCTGGATAATGTGCAATATTTTATGAAAGCATCGGTTCTGCCTGGGCCTGCTGAATGGCAGTCATGGTTGCAATTGAATATTGATGAACGCATGAGCGAGATGGTTGAGGCCCATGCAGCTCAATTAGCAAAAGCCGATGGTTATATCGAGCAAGGTCAATGGGTGGATTATACCGATAGCCGTCGAAAGCAAGCTGTCACGCAATATCGCACTCAATTGATGCAAACCTTCCCAGTACTTTTCCGGGTGGCAGAATGTCAATGCCCGGTGGATATTGAGGCAGCAAGCCAGTTGCGTATACAGTTAGCACAGAGGCAGCAAGCATTAGAAGATGAATTAGAAGCCATTATGCGTGATAAAAATGCATTACAAATGAGCTATTTTGAGAGCGAGCACACCGTATCCACGAAAATACAAAGCTATATTGCAAGTCTCAGGAAAGAAGCCGGGGTTGTCGATATGGCACCGAAACACGAACGACTTTTGGCCATTTTGGATTCGGGTGATGTGCGTCAGTTAGCGCAATATTTGGTGCCCATTGCTGAAAAAGTGCTGGGAAGTTGGTTTACCCGTGCGAGTCGTTTGGAAAAGCGCGGTTGGTGTGACTATTTGCTACGACGACTGTTACCGAACAACTGTTTGAGCGAAGCGTGTCGCGCAGGAAATGTGGCGCGAGTTGAGTATTTATTGGCTCATGGTTTTCGCGTGGATAAGCATGATGGGAGCGACCATTCCAGAGCGCATCTGCCTATTCAGCACGCCCAAGAGAAGGCGGGGTATTATCCTTTGCATCGGGCGATGGAAGCAGATCCGGATGTGGTAAAGGCCTTACTGGAGTTATTAGCAAAACAGCCCCGGTTTGATGTTGATGTTTTGGGGCCTTATGGCCGTACCGCGTTACACAGCGCCGCATTATTTGGCAATGTTGTCGGGGCGCGGTGGTTATTAGCCCATGGGGCGAACCCCAACGCTATTGAGGTGGGTCGATTTCAAGGGAATAGCGTGTTGCATAATGCTGTGAGCTATGGGCACATTGAAGTACTACAGTTATTGCTAGAGCAACCGACCCTTCATCTTTTGGCATTGAACAAGACCGGTATCACACCGTTGTGTGAAGCCGTATTGAGTCCTCATATGGATTCAGCGACGTTTCATAAGGTGTCGCAATGCTTGATGAGACAAGGATGCTGCTTATCCGTCGCGGACTGGACGGTATTGGAAGGCAGAGAAGACATGCTCTTGAGAGGCACAACAGAGCACACCCAGCAAATATTGAATTTTTTACACAGGCAATCGGTTTTATTACCTCAGGTGCTTCCTTTTTTAGCGCGCTTGATGACATCATTTGATACATCAGCACCGGATAGCGGCATGGATGGTACTGGGCAGGGCCAAACAAACGAGGTATTGACGAAAGAAACCACAAGTGATGGATTAGATAATAATGTGAGTTCCAGCGGTAATTCACCCAAAGAGAATACTCCATCATTTGAAGATAAAGTAGACATCATTGACACGGGTATGGTCGAAAGTACGGCAACACAGACTCGCCTACAAGCGTCTATGCTGCACACGCAGCAAGGTTTGGATAATGCTTCCTTGGCATCGATACGGCAGATTGAAAAAATTAACCTTGCAGGCAGCGTGCAGCCTTGTCGTATTGTCCCTGCCGCGCCGGATGGAGACTGCGGCTTGACGGCAATACGCCGTTGTTTGACACTGGGGCTGCATCAAGATTTGGCGCATCACTTTACCCGTGAAGGGTGCATTGCATTGGTATCGCGACACAGCGCAGACAAAGCATTTAGCGTATTGATTGAGGCGATATTTTCTCAGGATAAGTGCCGTGATTTAGCGAGTTGGACGACAGCTTTTGCAAAACCGGGGAGTCTTTGGTTGGCAGAGCATCATTTGCGATTGCTCTCTAAAGCGCTGGATGTGGTATTCCATGTGTACTATGTCAATGACGCAGGTCAGCTAGCCCCCGTGCCGTGTTATGAAACCCTTTCGGAAACCTTAGCCCCTTCCTCAGTATCCATCCATTTAGCCCATGTGAACACACGGCTTTTTGATACGCAGGTGACATTCAACCACTTTGAAGGCATTTGTGTGCGGCCCACACCGGCGCAGCAGCAGCAAATTGAGGCTTGGTTAGCAGAAATGTCGCTGCCACATCCGGAGTCTTTTGGCTCCCCCCATCGCAACATGATGACTTCATTCTCTCCCTTTTTTGCACCCTCTGCTGCAACGACACTGTTCAACTGCGGTGAGAGTCTGCAACGCACCTTGTGGAGTGAGGAAGAGCTGGGATTATTGCATCGTACGATGGACGATAGGCAAACCTGGAGTGAGTCTATTGCGTTGTTGGGTCAACTCGCGCAAGGGGATAGCTTATCTACCCAACAGCGACATGGATTGACCTGCTATTTTACGCTGTGTCAGACGGATTTTACGTCGCTATTGGATGAGCAACGTTTACCCGGAAAATTATACCAAAAAGCGCAAACCTTTGTGGAGCAAGCATTGCGCCTCTTAGAGAATGCTTCTCGTCATACCTTGACGTCTTTCCCTGAGTTCGATGGTGCTTCTGGTGAGGTGCTAGACACCGTAGATGCACCATCATCTTCTGTCCCACAGAAATTATTGGGTTGATATAGCAGATTTGTTATGAGACCAAAGACGTCATCTAAAAAATGCAGTGTGAGGTTACCGGAATCACTCGCGAATAATCTGAAAGCGTTGTTTGACGCTGTCAAAAAATCAAACATATCCCCAGATTCTCTTCAGCTAGCATGGAAGCATGTGTTACTGAAACTCAAGGATTATCAAAACGATAGCTATGTTGCTGGGATATTAGACGAATCAACTATCCTGACACTGCTCGACGCCTATTTTGTGCACACGGTGGCAGAGGAGCGCTTGTCACCTGAGGTGCTTGGGAATTGGGAATTAAGTGCCTACCGTCCATTACTCTATCAGTTCATTGGTCGATTGGATAAGCCGATGGCCCAGGCACGGTTATTTTGTCGATGGTCACAGTGTTGTCTACTTATTCGCGACGATGATGAGGCATGGTATTGCTTAAGTCGTGCGCGACAACACGTGATATTGGCAAGCGAAAGTGATAGCGGGCTTTACCAGGATGTGACACGGCAATGGACGGTAGTCGAGGCAGTGAGTCAATTTGAGCACATTGCAAACTATGCGCTTCGCGATAAAGCTGTGTCGTTGGATGATATCCTTCGCGGGCTGAGCTATTTTTCCCATGGCATGGCCATGGCCACAAAGTATCAGTGGACAGCAGAGGATTACCACTTATTTTATCAGCGTCATCATTGTCATGTGCAACAGCTGTTAAAAGCATTAAAACCCTGTTTGGCGATACTCAGCCAGCGCATCGGTCTATCGGACACAAAAAATCCAGTGCCGGATAGTACCCATGGGCTAGAGCGACTGCAACCTATCGCGACAACAACATTTTTGCAGCGATTATTGTTGGCACTGCGAGGCTATTTGCAATTGTTATCAGGCATTGCATCGGAGCATCGTATCCTCACCAAAGATGACGTTCAGCCAATAGACGAATGGTTTCTTTGGCTAGACGAAGCACCTTTTTTCAAACGAGAGTTGACGGCAATTTATCGCGTTGTTACCGATGCCACAAAGGTAGGGACACTGTTAGAAAAGATAGAGCATCACCACTGGGCTTACGGATTGACGCCCGAGTGCGTGTATGTTCAACATTATACAGGTGTCCCCAGTGAAGCCCCTCATGCTGTACCGTTAACACCGGAACAGTTTGCTGTTTGGCACGAGACATTCGACTTGAGTGACGTCACCTCAGCTGTGAAGTTAGATATGGGGCAATGGCTTCAATTACATCAGGAAACCAAGTTGAATGATGTTTTTCCTGAGATGACAAAAGTACTGCAGGCGTATCATCAACTGGAGACGCTACGTCATACCCTAATCGACACACAGTCCTTCGATGAAAAAGCGCACTTAACGCTTAGTAAGGATACCTTGAATGCATTCCAAGCGGCCACCACCCACGATGGAGTTTGGCAGCAACAATTACGAGATATCCGTGCACCGCTGAGAGAGAGCGCCAACCTGTCAGTGGATGCGTTACCAGAGCGTATGGCCGTGTACCACAATAAGCTATGCGAATTGTTGAAAAAGCGACTCCAGCACCTGGCGTCCTTGCTGGGCGACAACCCGCCTGCCATCGCTATCTGCTTAAAAGGCTCTGGAGCCAGGGGTGATATGCGCTTGGATTCAGACTTGGATGTGCTTGTCTTAGTGGAAGAAGATACCTTGACCCATCACCACTATGCAACGGCCTTACTTCGCTTATTTAGGCAGACGCTGATTGGGCTGGGCGAGCCGTGGGATTTTATAGAGGATGGGGTGCTTCAACCACAGGGGTTGAGAATTGACACAGGGGATATTGAGAAAACTGATCTTCACACGGGCGAGATTCACACAACATGCGTCACGCCTGCGAAGGCGTTATCCACTGCGGTAGAGCGATGGGACGCTACCCGTGAGTACGAGGTATTTTTTGCCCAAGCGCAAACGTATTGTCTCTGGGGAGATGATTCACTGTGGAAAACCTACACGGCTCAGTTGCGATATTATGCTAAAGAACCTCTCATCCTCGCAATGAGCAAGAAATGTGGCCAAGATAATCTCTCTCAACTGCTTCGCTGGGTAAAACTAGACAAAAATGCTCAAGAAAAAGAGGGGGGCGCAAAAAAGCGGTTATTGCAACCGCTGACGTTATTGCTACAATCAGCCGGATATTGCCAAACCGGTGCGCTTCTGAAGGAGCCGTTTCCGTTGTCTCTACCCACTTGGCAAGAGACACTGGCAGGTTATTGGCCCCCAGCCATCACAGAGCTGATAGTGCGTATGTTAATACGGTTGCATCACGGCTATCTTCGCTGCCAAGTGGAAGATGGAGTGGCTATGCTGTCAGTAGCACAATTACTTGAAACCTTGCCACTGTGTTGGTTGGATTACGTTGATATCATCATGACACCGTTGTCAGCGATGGGATGGCCATCACAACGCACAACCGATGAGCAAACCAACACTGTAGATATTTTAAGTGATATTGTCACTGCGTTGCTCATGCCAAACGATAAATTATTAGCGAAGAGTCAGCAAGAAGCACGCCTTACAGCATTGATTCAATTATTGAATGGATTATCGGTGAGTGACGCGGTGTATATCGCCTTCTACCATGCTATCCCCGATGTCATAAAAGAACGCGAAGCGCGAGAGGGACTGCCAGCGGTAACGTATCATCGTCTTCCGGCTATCTGGCATTTGTTTTATGCCGTTGCTGAAGAGGCAGGTGTCAGCAATGCCGTATTATTCAAGCTGACTCACCACCCCAGTCCCACGGGATTTCGGTTGAGCGAGCGATTCTCCCAGATAAAACTGGACACTCAATTGACACAATTGAGTGTCCAGGATGATGCCATCACAATCGCTCGTTCTTGGCAAGGTCGGATGGTTTACCTGGATGAAGGGGGCGTAGAGATTGCTTTGAGGCTCAGTGCTTCGGTGCTAACTCAGCTGGTGGACGCGTCAGGCTGTTTGATTCAGAATATACCCACATCCCGTCAATCTCATCGTTGGCATTTCTTTAAAGCCACCCACGTGCACCCTGAACATAAAGTGAATCATCTGATGCAAGGATTGTTAGATGTCTATCTCAAAGTGCAGCCGGATGCACCGGGGATGGCGATGGCAAGTTATCTGTTGGGGCAGCGACTCTGTGGCCATGGGGCGGTGATAAGTCAGCTGGTGGGGCTTGAGTTAACACCTAATCCCGAGTACCCAGGCAATTTATCCTCTCGCGAAGGTAAACTGTACCCGGTGTTACTGTCTCCGACGGTACCCGATGAAACCCTAGGCCAGGTATTAGCGGATAACCGCTTAGATGATTACCCCTTAGACTTACATTATTTAAGCAATGTTTTTTTATTGGAGTTACTCAAAAGTCCGGGAGATGGCTTTGGCCGCAACTATGTGTTAACGCCGACACCCGAGACAGCTGAAAGAGAGCAAGCACAGCGACGTTACCAGATAGTCTGTATAGACAATGAGCAAATGGCAGTGAGCAGTTTTGAGTCTCACCGAGGGCAAGTGCTTGCTGAAATCAGTATTATTTATGCGCTACCCGAGCTACGACAGGGAACGTTGGCCCAAGCCGGGTTGCATCCAGATACGGTACGTCATTTTGCCTCGATGGATGTGGAGGCTATCCTGCATGATTGGTTAACCGCCGTTGCACGAGAGGATGAAAAATACCAAGCTCTGCTTAAAATACTGCGAGCCTCTTCCGCTACTTGTATCAGCCGACTGGCTATTCGTGAGAGGGACAACCAACATCCGTTTTTAGGCGAGCTGCACTTTCCCGAAGGCTATGTGGGCAGTGTGACGATGAACTTACACATCATTCAAGGATTGTGCCGACAGGCCTTGGATGACAATCCCGATGCTCCACAATTATTATCGAAAACCGTGATGCAAGCCTGCCGGGGTCAGCAATATACCCGGTTGTATTATCAAGACGGTTTACCCCGTCATCCCCTGGCCCTACTCAAGCACATCACCACCCGTCAAGAAAGCTCATGCAGCCAAGCGTTTGTGAAGCGTTGTTTTGGTGGGAATGGATTAGACATCGATAATCGAGGGGTGACACCGGCGGTTGCCCGTCAGGAAATTGGGCGCTATCGTTATGACATTGTGGAGACATTGTGCCAAGGAGAAGAAAAAGAAACAGCAGAACGTTATCTTGAAAAATTACGGGGGGGTTGTTATCGCCATATCACTTTTGCCCCCGATACCTCACAAACCGTACAACTTCGTCAGATAAGACGTTTACTGGCGCGGCAATATCCTTACACGGTGTTGTCCATTGATAATGGAACGGCTTTGACTGAGCAAGTGTTAATAGACTTGCTTGCCAATAGCAAGGCCAGCTTACGCATGCTGGCGCTTCGAGACTGTGCGCCCTTAACACCCAAGGTGTTGGACTATTTAACCACATGCCAACAGCTTGAAATTTTATTGCTCAGCGACAATGGATTAACGCATCTGGGTCGTTGGACGCCATTACTGGGGACTGAGCGTAATCTACCACTGACCTTCCCCGCGCTGCGACTGCTCTATCTCAATAAGATGTCTGAGCTAACCCAAATCAATCTACAGACGCCTCGACTGCGACACTTGACCGTGAAAAATGTACCAAAATTGATTCGCATCGACGTCACAGGGCGACGCGGTATCAGTCAGCCCCTCTCATTACAATGCGCTCATGTGAAAAATGCACCTCGGCTGAAAAAATTAACACTCATTAGTGATACGTTCTTTTTGCAACAGTTTGAGAATTTGCTCAAAGATTGCGTGATAATGGCGACAGCACCGATTTTAGAAGATGAAACGGCTTTTGAATGGGCTAAGCGTAACAAGCTCGAACCAGGGCTACGCTGGCTTAAGGCAAACCATCAAACCATTAATCAAATGCTGTTACAAGCAGTGCGAGAAGGTGACTTAAGTAATCTTCAACTTTTATTGACTTATGGCGCGGATATTGAGGCAGTCGATGGTAATGGTAATACCCCACTCTTCTTAGCTGCAGGTGCAGGCCATATTGACCTGGTGGCGTTGCTGCTGGACAGGGGGGCTTCTCTCGACAAAAAAGATAATAAGAGCGCAACGGTGCTGCTGTGGGCTGCTCTGAGTGGCTGCCTTGACGTGGTGGCGTTGCTGCTGGACAAGGGCGCGGCTATCGACGAAAAAGATAACGAAGGCATGACGGCGCTGCTACGAGCAGCTGAGGACGGTCACTTTGACATGGTGACATTACTGCTGGACAAAGGCGCTTCTGCCAACGAAAAAGACAATGAAGGCACGACAGCGCTGCTGTTGGCGGTTCGGCGGGGCCAATTTGACATGGTGATGTTCCTGGTGGACAAAGGCACTTCGCTCGACGAAAAAGATAACGAAGGCATGACGGCGCTGCTGTGGGCCGCTCAATCGGGCAATCTGGAGATGGTGGCGTTGCTGGTGGACAAGGGTGCTACTCTCAACGAAAAAGATGACAAAGGCAAAACGGCGTTGCTGCGGGCGGCTCAAAAAGGCCATTTTCAGATGGTGAGGTTGCTGGTGGACAAAGGTGCTTCTCTTGACGAAAAAGATAACGAGGGCAAAACGGCGCTGCTGTGGGCGGCTCAATCGGGCAATCTTGACCTGGTGAAGTTGCTGCTGGACAAAGGCGCTTCTCTCGACGAAAAAGATAACGAGGGCAAAACGGCGTTGCTGTGGGCGGTTCGATGGGGCCAATTTGACGTGATGAGGTTCCTGGTGGACAAAGGCGCTTCGCTCGACGAAAAAGATAACGAAGGCATGACGGCGCTGCTGTGGGCCGCTCAATGGGGCCATCTGGAGATGGTGAGGTTCCTGGTGGACAAAGGCACTTCGCTCGACGAAAAAGATAACGAAGGCATGACGGCGCTGC
>JAJFKH010000017.1 GCA_021773305.1 Gammaproteobacteria bacterium
AATTGCAGCGCTTAATCCAAGCTGGTTATAAAATTTCTGACATTTTTCTAGCCCACCGCTTGCTAGATCACGATTACTGGTTAGTACATCAACCTTAATATTAAGCAATGATTGCGCAGCAGCAAACATCCCCACAATCAATGTTTTTCCCTCACCTGTTTTTATTTCTTGCAATAATCCTTTTGGTAAAGGTTCAGAAGATAAAAAGCAAAGCAAAGCAAATAATTGCGTATTCCGAATTCGTATTCTATTTTCTCGCTTATTAGTGCTAGTTAACCACCAAGCAATAGCTAACCAGCTAACAAATTTCACTTGATTTTTTTCAAACCAAGTTCTCCTCCCTTTACTGTCACGGAGATTATTCAATATGTCCAAAATATTTTTTATACCTTCTTTTATTTTTATGTCATCATATTTTAATATTTCATCTATTTTTTTATTTATCGCACTACACCATTCCCCAATGTCACTAAAGTTTATTCCTAAGGAATGCTCTGTGTTATTTTTTTCTTGCATAAAATCGACAATATCTTCAATAGTGCGCACACTTTCTGATTCTGTATCAATAATTACCTGCATAGCATCCTGCCAAGCTGGATAAAGCGTGGAATACACTATCGTTTTTGCTTGTGCAAATGTGATATGTGCATAATAAATAGCACGCAGCAGCGAAAATAAATGTTGTAAATCCACTTTATTGTCACAACTTACATACAGCTTATTAATGAACAACAAACACTCATCATGCATACTGTCAGGCAATTGTAATCTAATTCTATTAAGTAGAAATTTAACTATTTTGAGTTCTTTTTCATTTATAAAACCCCAGCTTTTAAATGTTTGCGAAAACTGGATTTCCTTTATTTTCTTATACCAAAGGTTAATTGAGCAATGCTTAAGGATTTTTCCCACCTGCAAATCGTAAGTTATTGAGTTAATAGCTCTTATCAAATTAATTAAATTATTTTTTCCTAATAGACGACCATCTAAATGATCCACATGCGCCGATTGAGTAAATACATTATATTGACACGAGACAAATGAATTATAAAATAGCGTTAACAAGCTTGTATTCAAATTCATTAATAATATATAGATCTCATTCTTCTCACTCACATTAAAATTATTATCTGAATAATAAATACAATTGTAACGAGCTAAAAAGCAAGAAACTAGCAATTTTTTTAACCATGTACTTTGTGGAGAGTTTACTATTATTTCCTCAATATCTTCTAAAGAATCACATAAAACAATAACTTGTAAAACTTGATTGAAATGCATATCAGAAATTACCAACCCATTAACTTCAATGCTTTGTAAAATTCTTTCCAAAATGAAATTTGTTTGTGAGAAAATAGTTAAGTTTTTATTATTAAAGCTTCTTATTATGCAGTCAACAACCCACTTTTGTAATATGCTCTGAAGTTTCTGTTCTTCTTTGGATAAAGATACAGAGTCTCCCCGCAAGTAGTTACCTATTTTTTCCTCCATATATTCTAAAGAAAGCTTTTCCAATATAAATTTCATCTCTTTGCTACGAATTAATTCTGGAATATCTTTTTGCGCGCAGTGCTTATTTAGCTGTTCTAAAAATTTATCTCTCGTATTTCCATACAAAAAATCAAGCAAACTCTCTAAATAGACATCACCTGAAAAATTCACTTTACTTTTTATAACAACAAAGATATCTTTCTTATTTTCAGCAGATGGGAAATTAAAAATATGATGCTTATCAGAAATGGTTTCTGTAAGACTGATCAAATCCCCCACTAAACTGCTTGAATTACCAACTATTTTTATAAACAAGTTGATACCATTGAGAGTACTTTTCATTTCTTTATCTAGAAATTCATCAAGCAAATTATCGCTGCTCTCACCAAGCAAAAGCACTTCTAAATGTTCGGTTAACCATGAAAAAGCAAGTGCAAGTTCATATAATTTTGTGGTGGAAAGCGCACCAGTGGAAAATTCTTGATCCGCAAAAATAATAGTAGCAGCCTCTTTTAATAATGGGTTTTTCCCTTTGTGAAAAGCTCCTAACATGGCACATAATGGAGAAAGGTTGAAGAAAAAATTCTGACTGTTCATATTAATATATTGAGTAATTTTCGGATATCTCTCTAAAGATAAGGCAAAAAAACCCATGACAGCTAATTCAAGCAATTGTTCTTTTTGCAATGAGTTATTTTCAAAGAAAAATTGATTGAGTATGCTGCGTAATTGAATGACAGAATATTCAATAAAATGTCCATCATATTTTCCCTTTAGGCTATCATTGAAAGCATCTAATACATTTTCAATAATGTTCTTATTATAATCCCGCCATAAACATACATCTTTATTTAAGCCACTTAATGACGACAAATTATAAAAATTACAATATGTATTTTCTGAACCCTCAACCCCACCTGATTTAATCAGGTATGATAGTTTAAATAAAAAGTCTACCTGCAATAAGGAAGTAAATTCACAGTCTGTTTTCCCTTTATCTAAAATATTACCGTAAAGCATTAATGTTTTTTCTGATTTATTTTTACTTGCATTGAAGTAACTGATTGCATTTTTTTTATCATTATAGACAGCCACTAAGCACGCCAAATAACTATGTTGTGCTGTGATTTTTGGCAAAGTCATCTTACCAATTTTTTCTATAAGCCGTTGTAATCTTGCTGAAAATTGACAAATATCTCCTAGAAAGAGTACGACCTCTGTTTTTGATTTTTTCTGGACTAGCTCAACGATCTCACTTTCATCAGAAGATCCGAATCTATCATCACATTTTTTTGTTTCTAAAACCCTGATGTAGTTTTCTTTTGTATCAAATATAAGAATGCAAACCTCTTCTGACTTCATATGAATAATGGGGAGATCATTAATTAATAAAATGATTTTTTTTGCCGTTACATACTTCGGATCAATATATTCAAGCAATCTGATTTGTTGCTGTCTTGATAGAATTAATGATTCACTTGTTAAAAAATTTAATTTCCCTCCTAATATTTCCTCAAGTACATCTTCCGTAACTTCCATAATTTCCATGGTGCCATTATCACCAAGCTGATATATCTGCCAATTTTTCTCTTTCTCATGTTCGAGGCATACATAAACAGTATCTTCTTCTTTTTCTATTTCCTCATAATATCTTTGAGTTATAACAACTTGTGTTGCTACTGGATGTTGTGATGCAAGTGTCAACCTATGTTGATTTGTGCTAATCAAAGTAGTAACACTTTTCGCAAGCTGATCAAATCCATCTCCACTCTGTGACTGCGACACTTCCTTGCTCAACTTGGTATATCTTATTATATGTTGTAAGAGATTTTCGTATATCTCAGAATCTACACTCTCATTTTTAAAATAAGACTCAAAAAAACTGCCCAGTATCTCTTTATTTTCTTTATGGGAAATAGCTTCCAAATCATCAATAAAGTCTGCGCTTGATTGTAACAAGTAAAGACTATTAGCACACAGCTTTTCTACCTTCGCATTATCTTTTAAGAGTTCAATTTCAGCAGAGACGTTCACTAGTAATGTTTCTAATTGATCAGATAAAATTCTTAAGAAATCATGCTTATGCCTTGTTAATAAACTTTGGATATTTTCCCTTAATACACCAAGCTGTATCTCCCAATGCGACAATAAAATTAAGTGAGTATGGCTTTGCTTTTTCTTCTTTGCTCTTTGTTCTGCTTTAATCTCTTCAAATATCTTTATGAATTGCTTTAATATGTTTGAAAAATAAGTATGCTCGGATTCTAAAATTGATTTTGTATCTTTTTCACAAACTACAAAATCAACATGATGAAAAATCTGATGTAGCGTTGATAGCTTGGAATTTTTATTTTCGACATTACTCATGTTTTTATAGTATTTATATAAAAATATTGCCGTGCTACTTAACAGTTCTCCATCAAGAGATGAAAATTTTACTGAAGCAGATTGCTTCTTTTCTTTTTTATTTTCAAGAATCAAAATTAAATACAGCATTAACCCTTGAATTTGTTGTGTAAATTGAGAAATTTCTTTTTTATCTTTATTAACATGCTGCAAATAAAGCGCTCTTAGTAGAGAAACAGACTTGCTGACTAATTTTAAGTCAAACCCATCCTTTGAAAAATACTTGAAAATTTTCTCCAAAAGATTATTTTTCCCAATAATTAATTGCCCTTTTTCTTTATTTAATGTATTACATTTCATCAGCAAATTCAGAATATTTTCTATTGTTGATCTACTTGAGTAAACTTGCTCTAGTATCTCTATTGATAATTTTTCTGGTTGTTGAACTGAGGAAGAAGAAAATGGCTGTAGAGAAAATATTGGGCCAATTCGCATAAACATTTTTTTCATAAGATGATTCCATGCATTATCTGCAAAAGAAGTCAAATCGTATTGTTGGCACCATGCCTTAATATTATTAATATCTGAAAAATCTTCGACATCCTCATTTGGTGGTAACAACTCGACAGAACTTAGGTGCGCGTTATCAACCATAAATATTTTGCTTTTATCCCCAAGGAAGATCCCAATATTATTTTCAATAATAAGAAAAATGTTACTAAATAACTCAATATTGTTTTTTAGATCTTGATTATAAAGACACAGAGTTGTTGCATAGTTCGCCTGTTTATCATTGATTAATACCTCATAAAATCTCTCTAAAAATTTATTAATATATCGTGGGTTAAAGCGCCCATTGAATAAAATTAAGTTTGAATTTAATTGCCCCACCAGCTGATCTACAGCAAGCGCTTCTCTCATCTCTATCTTCGAAAAATTTATACCGATTGCATAATGTTCTATCAAACTTTTCTCTAAGGTCAAGATCCCTTCTTGATCTGAAACTAAGGACAATGCATACAAATGAGATTGATATATTTTAGTTAAATTGTTTGTTTCTTTCTCCTTGTTTTTATTAACAACACATAACGCACGATAAGTCTTAAATAATCGGAAGCCTAGCTCAAGTTTAGTCTGATTTTCTTCATAGGAATTTTTTAGTAAAGACTGTATTTTACTCTGTTTTTTAATTTTTTTATAGAAAACATTAAGTACATCACAGTAATCATAATTACCAACAAGCTTAATTATTGCCTGATTGACTACCTGCTGCAAAAAAAAGTAGCAGACTGCTAAATTAGATGCTAACTTGGCTAGCGCATCCCAATCTATATTTTTTATCAGAAGAACTAATTGCTCTTTACTCAGTTTGTGAACATAATCCTGGAGTATTCTACTGTCAATTTCTGTTAGCATTTCATCATTAAATAACTTATTTAAAATTTTCTCTCCATCTTTTTTAATATCATCGAATATTTGCTGGAAAATATCTTGTGGAACAAGTTGGTCTTTTTGCAAATTTGGTTTGAAATCTTTAATGTATGATACTTGATGTTGTTGACCGACTTCTGCTTGTTTTTCCGCTTGTGATTGATTCATTATATCGGTATTTTGTAGTATTTTTCGGTAATTTGCTAATAATTGACTTCGTGTGACACATTCAAATAACTCAAGCGGTTCATGGCTACCAATATGATAATTAAAACGTTGAATAAATTGATTGTGTGTTTGCACATTCCAGTGTCCTAGAGTGCAGGTGAAAAAATGAATAACACTTGCTAAACAGTCATGCTTGTTAGTTACTGCATTTTCTGATGCTAATTTTTGATTAATTTTTACCCCGCCTTTATCACCTGACTGAGAATGTTTGTATTTTTCAGAAAAATAGCGATCTTTATCTGTTTTAATAATATCGGGATCTTTGTAATCTTTAAAATGGCGTTGCTTGATACCCGTAAGGAAATCTCGTGTGACCTCTGAATGACTCAAAAGTCCTTGAGTCTTCTTTGCATCTTTAACACCAGACCTAAGTAAATTGAATCGCCAATTAATTTGCATATAATAATCTAATCCATTTTTTCCATGCCATCCTCCTTTACCTACATGACCTATCGCCCCTTCCTTCCCTGGTTCGGCATATGCACCAGTAATTGTTTCACATGACTCTGCTTGTGCTAGAAATAGATACTCAATATCACCGGTTTTGCCTCCTAATCCTGATGCACCAACATAACCAGCGTTACCACCAATACCCCCTGGTTCACCGAGAAGGCCATGGGTATAAATAAGATTTGCTCGCCAATTCCATCTCCTTTTACTTATTATTATGCTATTCCTTTTTGCAGCACCTATTACATTTTTTGAGGATTTCTCGTTTTTTATGCTAATGCTTCCATCTTGGCCTGGTACCCCAGCATAACCATAACCGCCATCACCACCAGCTTGCCCATTACCACCTGGACTACCTTGACTTGAGCAAGCTAAATCATTAACTGGAATAATATTGCCTACAAAGCTAATATGCCCTCCGGCTAAGCCATATATACCATTTTGGCCATCAGCTCCATCTGTACCATCCAAATTTTCAGCATCCCCTGACTGTCCTCGGAGTGCGGGTTGCTCAAATTCAATCTGTTCTAACTGCAATGGGGCAGCATCTGTTTTGATACGACATGGCTTATTCTTTAATTTCACTTCATGTGTCGGCGCAATAAAAACAAGATTAACACCCTGGAATTTTTCACTTTCTACATGGCAATCATAATAAATAACATTCTCGGCAATAAAACGGATTTCTTTTTTGTCAAAACCCTCTGGATATTGATTATTTAAAAGTGCTAGTATTTTTTTTAGGCTGCCGGATATCATAAAGACTTCTATAATTGACTTCTGTTCTAATTTTTTTTCTTTAATTTCATAGGGGAGAAAATACTGCGAAAAAATTCTTACTAAGCGCAGACAGTGCTCTTGCAAGAATAACTGATGTGTTAATTTAGAATCAATAAGACATTTTTCAATAAGTTCAAACAGACTCTCAGAGGATGGAGAAAAGAAACCATTCTCATGAAAAATATCAAGGATAGATTTATAATCTCTTGCTGTTATTTCTTTAGCAGTTATTGTATGAAGAATTTTTTTTGCTTTTTGCATAGCAACATAAAATTTCTCTGGTTTTTCTTCATCATTTATTTTTATTACAGAAATAGCCCTATAGCTTGACAAGCCCTGATAAACTAACTTCTCTAATTTTTCAAAAAGTTCCAGCAGGCAAATTCGCTCATCAATAAAATAATAAACATATTGAGATAATAGCTTCCTCAATCGCAAAAACAGATCTTCTTGGCTAAAACCATTTTCTATCAATAATTTTATGCACTCTTCTAATCTTTTCTTTATTCCCTCATCTATTTTGTTATTAACATCGATATCTTTTATGAAAAAGAAAATATCTTCTTTTTTCTGACAACTCCATCTTTCTTTTATCTCATCGAGCAAAGCTAAATCTTTAAAAATTTTCCCCTGAGGTCTTTTTTCCATTTTCTCAACACTACCGATCACTTCATTTTCATGTAAGCCTTGATAAATGTCATTAAAACACTGGTTAATAAGTGATGTGAAATTAAATAAAGTCCCAGCATGGATCTCTTTTGAAATTTTTTGTTGGGAAATATCTTTGGAAGAATCTGTTAAATATGCACTCTCCAACAATTTTTCCTTATCTGATAACAAAGCAGATAAAGACATTTGAGGAACGCTGTCACCCGCCAGGGACACTTGCTGCATTTCATCAGTACAGATCTCCATCTGTATATCTGGGTACTGTTCAATAAAAATTTCTTCGGCTTTAAATAAAAACTTATTTTTATCATTGAAACAACCAACTTCACCATAAGCCAATGCCAATCTATAGAGTCCTTGAGTCATTAATAATTTATCATTCTTTATTCTTGCATCTATGAATTCTTCTTCAGCAAAGATAATCTCACTGAGATCATCAAAAGGTTCTTTAGTTTTTGACTTTGGCCATTTTTTTACACTATTATGTATTTCTCTAAAAAAACTATCTGCCTCTTGGTAAACTTTGGAAGTCAATTGTGAAAAATTCATTGCCTTTTTTGCTAAATCTTTGACATAAACCAATTCTGCTATGCTAATTTTTTTTTGTTTAGCATTACGATAGTAATAAGCATAAAGTATCCTACTTAAATTTAAATAATGTTGCGCGTATAATACACCGATTTCCTGTGCTGCTGCATTTGATAATGCTTTACTGAGTTCTTTGAAACAATTTGCAACCTCATGATAAATGCTGCTATTGCTTAACTTCATTGTTTGCTTTTCTAGTATTAATGATTCCAGTAACTCACTTTTGATCTGGCTATACGCATTTACTAAATTTAGCGCGTTTAACTTTAGTCTTTTATTTTTTTTCATCTTACTTCCTTTTTACTTTAGTGTTAACCCATGCAATTGGCTCAATAAATTTTCACGCGTACCTTTCTTCTTTTGACTAAAAAACCCATAAATCTCATTCCTCAATTGCATTGTCATATTATGCCTTTCGGTGATAGCTTTAGCTTGTTTTGATTTTTCACGAAATTCTTCTCGAAATTTGTTTTCTCTCCATGCTGCTAAGGTTTCGAAGGAAATATTTTTATCTACTGCTTTGCCTAGCACTGTTTCAACTTGTTTTAAATGTAAAACTAAAGAATAGCTGCCAGGGTTGTTTTTCCTTGCGGTACGCCCTTGAATCTGCGTTTCTTCTTTTGGATCAATTGAGAGGAATGTTTGTATGACATGCATCCCACCATTTTTATTAGTTGCTGCACTTGCTCTAAAATCTTCCCCTCGACCATAGCCACGAGTTAATAACGTCACCCTCTTAGGTAAGCCACTCTCTCCGTTGACAATCGATTCTTTCTTAGAAAATTCCGTCTCTGGCTCCAGCAGCAAAACCTTACCGAGTTTTGCTCTAGCATGTTCCTCGTAAAATGCTTTTAATTCAGCATGCGTTTCAAAGAAGATAAGTACTGACTGACCCTTTTCAACCATTATCTGTGCTTGCTGAATTACTATATTAGTCCAGTTTGTTTTACCCTCGACAAGCTGGAAATGTTCTTTCTTTTTCGAGTCAAATTTTAATAAAGATTTTCCAAAAAACGTCGGATAATAGGAGTTTTTTTGGATGTTAAATTCTGTTAATACCTTTTTTTCCTCGCAAACTAATTGTTTCAAACTCCCAGAGACACCTAACATCAATGGATATTGTTTGGCTAGTTCGATATAGGAGAATATGCCTGAAGACACTTGTAGATAGCCATAACGCTCTTTCATGGCTTTACCATAGTCTCGTTTCGCTTTATCACAAAGCCTTAAATAGTGGAAACTATTATAATATCCCAAATAACTATGCGAACTGTATTTCTCTTCTTTAGTTAATCTTTCAACATTACCACTGCTCGGATTTAAACGAAATGTTGTATCACTTTGGCAATTTTTTGCTGCATCTAGCATTTGATTAACGTGATATCTCATGCATACATGCTTGCTCAATGCGCCATCCCCTTCAATAAAATCAATAGTTGGCATAAACTGTTCTTTATCTAGGGTTCCTTCTTTGACTGCCTGCCAAATCCTTTTTTGCAATTGGGAAAAAACGTCTCTTACATCAATTACACAAATTCGACGGCTTTTACCAAGAAGAGAAAAAAGCACATCAACCTCATCAACCAACAATACTGTATTAGAAATATTTGGTAGTGTAAGCGAGAGCTGTGGCCGTTTATTGCTTAGTAATAATCTAATTAGATCATCCATATCATAGTTGCTACCTAAAGTGACCGAATAATGGCTGAGTTTATCTAACGTACAATAGGTTATTTTTTCTTTTACATGGAAGCACTTAAATAAATCATTAAAATTATTTCGATCACGCTGAGTTAATGTCTCACTATAACAAACAGTCATTACTCTATTTCCAGTCAGTGCAATAATAACCGCAGTTAATCCTAACACCCATGATTTTCCTTGTCCTGTTAAGATTTCACCTAAGTGATTCGTTATTTTACCCCGATTATCAACAGCAAGTAATCTTAAAGCACCTAAAATTTGAATACAATGAGGTTGCAGAAAATAACCATCTGTAGAATATGCTGTATGCTTCTTTAAAAATCCTGATTCTTGTAAGCTCAAAATAACGGAAACGCCTGCGAGCACTTGAGGAATGTACTTTTTCCTCTGTTCATACGTCCATGAAACAAGAGCCTTCCCCTCTCGATCTATACTCAAATTAGATGTCTTTTCAATAATAGATTTGACCTCTTGCTTTCTCTCTTCTGAACTATGAGTGTCTATATAACCCTTTAAAAATTCACTAAATTTATCTTTATACGCTTGAAAACAGTGCCTTAAACTTTCCTCTTCTTCAGGTAATATATCGGTTCCTCTCTCTTTAAATTTTTTAATGGCAGAGTCTAAATCAATTTGTTCGATTTGTCGTGTAAATAAAATATAACGTTCAATTAACCCACATTTTCTTATTATATCTTGTAGTGTGCTATTATCTCTTGCGATATGTCGCATAGGCTCAACCAACTTATTGACAAACTCTTCCAGTGAGCTCTCTTTATTTTTTATAAGCATTGTTTGTTGCTGAGAAAAATAGACGAGCAATTGCAGAGATGTTTTTATTAATGACGTATACGCGGTCAGAAGTTCACCATCTCCGGTTTGTTTATTAGAAAATTTAACTTGAAAAATCAGTTCAACTATTTGGGTAAGAAAGTCAAAGACATAATGCGGCGTATTTTCAAAGAGGGCCAAATGAGCTGGCTTAAATTCATTAACCGAAGAAATTCTGTGCATTTGTGTCGTTGCATTTACTTGAGAAATATACTGTTGTGCTATCTCTGACGATACGGCAGGATTGATTAATGTCTGACAAGTTTTATCATCAACAAACCATTCATAGCTTAAAAATTGTAATTGAATCAAAAAATCATTAAGTTGTACAAAAAAATCATGACTTTTCCTTGTTTCACACTTTATATCAAGTACTTTTTTAATTGAAGTATCATAAGCTATCTTAAACTGCCGAAAAGATTTTAATTTTTTATTGTAGCCTAATGAAGTCAGTGCATTCATTAGCCTAGATTCTTCCACATGATGCGTTAAATAAACATCCAAGATGCTAGAGAAAAGCTCTATTTCATTAACTGAAGCTAATTGTTCTATTTTTTTACTTAATAAACTTTCACTATAAAAGTCACCTTCATGCAAGACAAATAACTTATACCGCAGCAATAGCTGAAAAATCTCTCGCCAATTTTCATACATTGAGTTGGACTGTTGGATAAACTTGATGAAGTTTTCTTCGGTTTTAAAAATCTGTCCAAATACGTTATTTGAAATGATTTTATGATTGAAATAATTTAAATGGATCCAAACTTGTTTGTCGATTTCTGCAGAGCAATATTTAATATCAACTGTATTAACCATATTGAAATCAGACTGCTTTCCCCCTACCCAGCGAAAAACAATTGCCTGGGGTGCTCTATCTCTTTCAAGCTGATACCAAAAATCATAATTATCAAGAAACTGTAGTGTTGTATTATAATAGTACTTTAACATACCTGCTGCCAGCGTATCAGGTAATGCCGATTCGTCCAGTGTAATATGATGTTTTTCTTGCCTAAGTATATTTTTTTCTTCTAGCTGGTATAAGTGTTTTAATATCACTGTTTGCAATTTAAACAGACTCAGAAGACAATTTAAATTATTTTGTATTTTTTCACTAAACCGTATTTTTTTTCTCTTAACCTCTTCTAGATATTTTTCCCACTTTCCTTTCAAATAACCTGCATATTGATTAATGAACTTTTCTCTAAAATCATGTTCGAACTGACTCGATTCGTGCAACACCCAATTTAACATTTCCAGGAAAAAACGAATATGCGATGCTTTTACAAAAAAAACAACTTCTTCGCTAGAAGAATTAATACTTGTATAGATACAGTCTATAACTTCCCTAATACTTTCATTTGATTGTGAAAAATCAAAACTTGGATCTCTTAGCGCTCTAAAAAGATCTCTGCGAAACTTTACTGTCACAATATTTAATTGATTTCGCAAGGTATTAACAACATTAGCTTTAGCATAATCTGAAGGGTGAGCGAAGTAAATTTTTGTTGTATCTATTAGCTGATGCAGATCATTTAATTTCATCAAACTCTGCGTAAAATTCTTATCACAATCATCAGGCAGTCGATCAATAACTTTTGTTAAATTAGCGTTATTACTTCCATTACCCTTTAAAAACCGCGCTAATGAAAACAATAGATTTCCATTCGCTTCAGTACTTTCATCTACAATCCACTGTGATAAATCTACTAAAATTTTATTTTCTGCAATTTTAATTCCATGTTCTATTGTTTTTTCCATTTTGTTATTTAGCCAGCGAGCGACAACCGAGTATGCCTCTCTATTTTTCATTTGAATGATTAACTCACCTAAGCCCTCTCGCTTTCCTGAGCAATAAATACCTTGATAAATTATCGACGCGACCAGTCGATTTTCAAAAGGAAGTCGAGCGACCACATAACCATCTCTTAACTCCCCGTTAGACCACCGTCCAAGCTCTCGTAGCAAATGCAGATCATCATCGACACTATTATATACCTGACAACCATATCCATGCTTTTTATCTTGTTTCCACTGGCCACAATAAATTTGTGTTGAAGTTTTATAAACACCAGTACCGTCTTTTTGTTGCTGAACAATAGTTTTTGTCCCTTGGTAATGCGTGTTATTTTCTAAAACTTCATCCGTCCAATATAAGCGCGCCTTCCTTTGCTCTAATAATTGTTCTGGGTCAGGTAATGCTGATATTGAGATATCAGAAAATGTATCCTCTTCATCACTAGGCTCAAAATACGAACTCTCTTCATCACTAGACTCAAAATACGAATTCTCTTCATCACTAGGCTCAGAGTCATCTTGAACCACAGTAGGGATTTTTTTGTTTAATTCCTCAGATTCTTCTACAGAAAAAATGGCACTTATCGTACCCCAAATTTTCTCAGTAACAGCCTCTTTAGTGCTAGAGCAAAACCCCGTAAGCCTTGCTCTCAAGCCCGAGCTACCTTCAGTGATTTTTTCTTTTTTCTCATTCTTTGGCATTGTTATCCGATCCTATGGAGTTAATGGTTTCATTTGTGGTGCTGTATCTTGCATTTCTATATCGCGTATTTCCTCTTGCACTTGAGAAGCCTTTCCGCCAAAACTAAAACCAAAATTAGCCAGCAATCCTGAAAAATTACCCTTTCCTACTGTTTGCTGTGCTTGAGCAACCACCACAGGCAATGTATCTTCTTTAAACTCATGAATAGCTTGCAATGAATGGCAAACATCGTCTAAATTACCAATGCATCTGATTAAATCAGGATTAATGCTTAATTGCGCTGCATTCAACACTTCAATTAATTGAGCAACACCAGAAAAGAAAGAATCAACTGCTTGAGTATTAATTTGCACACCATTATTGAAACTTGCTTCCAAATTTTGTAACTGTGTATAGATAGTCGATAAATCAATATTAGAAAAATGATAACGATTACAGAAAGTATAAAATCTCAGCAAATGAATTTGCAGCATGGCTTGATACAATAATGAATTTTGTTTAAGCAACTCATTTTCCACCATTTGATAGAAAGGTTCGCGCGCTTCCTGCAACTGCTTTTGCAATAGCTTTGAAACAATAGAGACCGCCTTTTGCACATTTGGCTGAGAAACTATTGTCCAGTGTGGTAGGGCTTTTTTATGTGAATCAATCGTTACTTTGGTTGTCTTGTGATGCGCACTACTCCACTTGGCTCTACCAGGCTTCGCGCTAGTAAGCGAAATACGTTGCTGTGTATCTTTGATATACAAAATAATATCTAAACCATAGCGCTTACCGTCTGTCGTAAAAATTTGATTAGCACCATTCCCCATCGTTCGGTGCATTTTACAGTGAAATTCAACTAAACCCGCACGCTCAGCCAACAATAATTGTTTATCAAATAACGCGATACCTTGAGTCGCTGCATGATCTACAATTAACTGTAAGCACTGCTGTTGAGTGAATCCATTTGCTGCGGTAAATTCACGCTGACGTCCTCGTCGTTTTTTATTATCTTTACCCGGAACATAACTAAATTGAAAATTTTGTGGTACGGTAATTGCCTGGCTTCCTGCATTTTCTACCGTTGGAAATAGCGGCTGTTGCGCCTGCCCTAGTGCACTATTGATTTGAAAGTGCTGACTTTGCAATTGTTGCAACTGTTGATATTGTGTTGACAAAGCTTGCAGGCTTTCTTTCAAAGCTGCCGCGGTACCCAATAACATCTCAGGTAAAGAAAAAATTTCACGGGAGGCAGCCAATTGATCTTCCGCGCGACGCAGTATCATCTCAAATTCTTTATTCTCTCGATCATATTTTTTCTGTAAACGATCTTGGTAACATTTTCGTAAACTTAAATAACTTTTTAATGCTTGATACCATAAACCTGTATGTGGCAATATCCCATGATTAGGATCCATCCAACCTTTTTGCTGAGCATACATTTGTAAAACGGGAATAATTTCAACAGGTGTCCGTAGACCCTGTAAAATCTTGAGACATTGTTTAGCAGAAACCGCCCAGCCTAATTGATCTGTCGATGTACCCAACAACGTCATCCCAGTAAAGTGTTGATTATAAGCATTACACTTTAACCATTCGGCTAATTGGGATAGCCTTTTCATAATTTGCTGATCAGTAAAACTTTCTTTGGGGATAATCTCTTGTTCAAGTTGTTCCACTATTAGAGTTTGCTTTTTTAGACCCTGTAACAAAACATCCTGAAATCCTGTATGTACTTGTTTTACGATGAACTGAATACCAACTTGTATTTCATCGAAACGACGATGGATAGGTCTTGCTAAATATTGGATCTGTCTAGCATTCAGCGCAATCATGCGTTCAATATGATGCAAGCAATTTTTTACATCAGAAAATTGATGGTTCATTGTTTCATGCAAGTTAGCTATTTGACGGGAAATCTGTTCCAACTGTTTCATAATAATTTGCTGCGGATCAGGCCCTTTTTTCATAAATAATGAAGCAATATTCAACACCGCCATACCAATTGCTGCATAAGGGTTTAACGCAGCAAGTCCAGAAAGTTCTGAAAGCTGATCAAAAGCACGATAAATCTGTATACTTTGCGAACCAATCATCGCTACTTTTTGTAAAGTTGGATCCTGACTCAATTGGCCTACTGCACCAAGCAAAGCAAATCCACTATTGAGTCCATCATAGTTTGTTTGTTTTTCTTTAGCTAATGCGGCTTCTACATCTCTTTGCTCTTGGATAGCAAGGTACGTCGTTACTGTCTTTAACTGATGACTTAACCCTGCATCGGATTGCAACAACACTATCGTTTGTTTATCAATTTGCATTCCTAGCGAAGCAAAGCCTTGTTGTATTGATTTGCCTTGCTGAGTTAATTGACTTGAAGTATGTTTCTGCTCTTTTGATATATTTTGCAATCGTTGGAGTGCATTCGTTTGATTTTCGGATTGCTGTTTATGAGCAAGAGTTAATTGATTACGAAATAATTTCTGAGCCTGATATTCTGCTTCTAACCCTACAATAATCACCTCTTGATTGAATTCACTGTTCTCATGAGCCCGAGCTTGCCATTCACCACGCACATATCCTCGCAAATTTAAAAATTCTTCGCGCTTAGCCTCGCAAAGCATCGAGCCATCAAGCAAATGCAACATCTGATCAAATTCTTGCGCTTCTTGCCAAGTAGAAAATTCTTTTGGTTTAATTTCTGTTATAATTTTCAGCATTTCTGTTGATAATTTTTCTCGCAGATTTTTAATTTCTATAGCCGAAAATCTTTGATGAATTGTATTAATCTTTTCAACATAACCAAAATCAGGAATTAATGCGAGAATTGATGCAGCAGCACCCACCTCTCCATTGAGTTCTTCATAAATATACAGCTGCTGAATATCAGCCATAAGATTAGTATCTTTTAATACGTATAAAAATTCAGCATGGAATTTATTGCCTTCTGCCATTAGAATTCTCCTTTTTTTCCAGCAGGCTAGAATTTCAACCCCCAAGAACCCGTTATGTTATAACGAGTCTAATTGTTCTAGCTGAAATATTAGAAGATTTTTTCAGAGAAGAATATACGTATTAATACCCATGTTTCAGAAACATAGCATATTAATACACTTTACCGCGAGGTAAGTGCCATGAAAACTTTATCATGTCCTTGATTAGCTAAGCGCTACAACCTTAGAGAGCTTAGGATCCTTACTAGCAGATCCTGCAACTGGGAGTTTCTGTGCTAATTTGTAGAAGGTTCTCTTCAACTTCTTGTGGAAAATCAACGGCAATACCCATTAACATGGCTCTCGCTTCTTGATGCTCAGGTTTGAATTGCAAAAATTGTTGCAGATCGTTACGAGCTTGTTGATATTGATTTAACTCAATATATAGTTTCGCTCGGTAAAAATACACCTGATAATATTCAGTACTTATTTCTAAAGAGGATGCATACATTGTTAAAGCTTTTGAATAATCATTTTTTAGAAAATAGCAATAGCCACATTCCACTCGTACTTTTGGCTCAAACACCTTTAATTGAATAAGTTCCTTAAAACATTCCACTGCCATATTAAGATGATTGGTTTTCTCTTGTCCATCAGTAAAATCAACCAGCCGCTGATGAGTGATAGCTTTTTCAAGCAAGGCTTTTTTATATAATTCGTCGCCTTTGGACACTTTTTTGAATACATCATTTAAATCTGCTAATGCTGAGCCTCTGTCTCCAGTATGCGCTCGGATTTTTGCTCGGGCTAACCTCCACTGAGGATTCCCTGGTTGATTCCTTACTAGGTTATCAGCATAAGCTCTTGCATTAGGATCTCGCACATCTAGTGTTTTAATCCATAAATTTTCAGCGATTTTTTTTATTTGGGATAGGAGATCTAATCGAGAAAGAATACTATCATTCAACATAAAAAAATGATCGCCTTCTAAATATTTTGCCTCGATTCTCCAATGACCAGGCCAGCCAAGCAGTTCGCCAAAACGTTTTTTAGATTCTGAAGAAACATACAGTGTTAAGTTGTCAACTTGTGACGGCAATGACATTTTCAATGAACTTAAAAGAATATTTTCAACCGTAGTAATAAGTCCTATAAGAATACTTTTATGCTCGGCAGATCCCAGCTCTATTTTTTGAATTTCAACTTTTAACCTGCAAGCTAACTCCATAATGATTCTTGATTTTGGCCAATAGTTAAACTTAATCTCAGAAAATATATTATTTAATTGCTGATCCGTTATCTTTAACATTCTTTTTCTTATATTTCTTTCTGAGTTATTATCAAGAAATAGCGTTCGTAAAAATCGCTCAAATCTTCCTGGCGTATGATTTTTAATAAAAGTGGGGGAGGCAGAATCAAACATAATCGTCCAAACATGATATCCCATTTTTTCTAATGCTTGTTGGGTGGCAAGTGCTTCAAACCCTCCGGCAGACCAGCCTGCAAGGATGAGTGAATTACCCCTGTAAATTTTTTTGATCAGTGGAATAATTCTATCAGCCATTTCATCAAAATTATCCCACATTATTTCAGGGAATTTTAACCCTGGAGCATCCACAGCAAAAATAGGATAATCTTTAGGGAAATAGTTAATAACTTTAAGATAATCCTTGCGCGCATCGCCTAACAAGGCATGAAATAAAATAACTGGCATAACACCTGATGGAAGCAAATGATCAACTGAATAATTGCCCGTTAGATTAATTAAACAAGAATTGGGCTGAGAAGATTCAAACTTTGACAAAAAATAACGCCGGATTAAAAATCCAATCGTTGGATTTTTAAAAAACTCTATTTCGTTGATAGAAAGCTGGAGCTGTCTTTCAATTTCATCTAACAATAAAACACTTGAGATAGAGGTTCCACCTAGATAGAAAAAATGATCATCGTATTTCACATGGTAATTTTTTTCTATATTTTTTAGCTTGGCATAAATCCTTTGCTTAAGTGAAGTTCCATCACTTACTATGCTCTCCTGAGAAGCTTCACCTAGGGACAATGTACGGCACCATATATCAATTATTTTCTGCACGTCTTTATTATCTGTCTGACTAATTTCTCTCCATTGCTGGGAAAATACTAGAGGATAATCTTCACTGTTTTGCAACCAAAATTCCCATAAAAGTTTTCTATCAAATTTGTTGTTAACATTATAAATTTTAAAATTATCTGAATTAGGCAAAAATACCCATCGGCAAGGGATCATAAATTTCGTTAGCTTAGACTCTAGATATCTTTGAATTTCAGTTAAACAAGGAAAGCCACCATTATCTCTTAATAACTCAAAATCATTGACAAAAATAAATGCGACTAGCTTTGGCGCACTTCCATTATTCTCTTCGATTGCATCCACAAACACACGTTGAATGATTCCAGGGTTAAAATTCAGTAGTGCTTGCTGTGTTTCTTTTGGGAACATTAATTTACCGTTAATTTTAATTTGTTCCCCAATCCGCCCGACAATTTGATATCTATTGTCAAGCGTTTTAACGCCTAAATCACCTGTTCGATATAATCTAATTTTTTTACTATCATCTGTTGGATCAATCGTTTCTATAAAGAATTTTTGCGTTAATTCAGGATTATTCCAGTACCCTTGACCAACACCAGAACCGCCGATAAGTATTTCTCCTGGCTTACCAATATCACATATTTTTAATTTGAGTGATGGTTCAGCTTTCTGTTCATTCTCATGATATTGGCAAATATAAAGTTTAACATTATTCATAGGCAAACCATTTAATAGCGATCCTATTCTACATTCAGTTAACCCGTACCCATCCCATGCATTTGGATTAGCTTCAACATTCCACTTTAATTTAGTTTGGGGATCCATGGATTCACCCGTATAGACAAAATCTGTTAACATTGAAAATTCTGTTGGTGAAAAAATGCTAAGTAATGTTGGAGTAAAAATAGCTTTATCAATCTTACAAGTACGGAAGAAATCAGGTAATTGTTTGATGCACAGCGCGCCATCCTTATCTCTTGGCGCGATATGAAGTGTAGCTCCTGCTAACAACGTCATGAAAATTTCTATGAGACTTGCATCAAATGCGATGGATGCTATCTGAGCAACATGAGAGTCCTGATTAATTCTCAGTGCTTCAATATGCGATTCCATAACATCCATCAAACCTTCATGGTTATTGATAACACCTTTGGGATTTCCAGTGGAACCTGAAGTAAAATAAATATAGGCAACATCATGAATACTAGGTATTGATTCTAAATTTTGGCCTGATAAATTTGCTTCTAAATTATCAATATAAATAATATTTGTATTGATAGCACTCGCAACATTCACCACAACTGTTTTCTCATGACAGCCCTTAGTAAGAATAATTTGAGGTCTTAACTCTTCAATTGCGGCGCTCAGCCGTGTTTCTGAAATATCTTTATCCATGGGTAGTGGCACAAACACATACCCAGCCTTCAAGATTCCAAATAAGCTGATAATTAAGTCAATATCTTGCTCTAGATGCACTCCTACCCTGATAGTCCCGGGAACATTTCCATGGGGTTGTGGCTGATCGGGTGATTTACCTAAGCTTTTGAGTGTCCTGGCCAATTGATTTGATTTTTCATTCAACTGTTGGTATGAAATCTTTTCCCCATAACATTCTATCGCGGTATGTTTTGGATTAAGCTGAGCACTTTTCTCAAATAGCTTTGTGACAATGCTATTTTTTTGATAAACTTCATCCCACTTTTTTTCTTTAACCTCTGATGTAAACATGAGCCTCTCTCAATGTTGTATAACTTGAAAATACTCGAAGCAATTAGCAAATTGCACAAGTGTTAATTTTAACGGATTTGTTTTCCACAGACGCTAACTCTTCTTGTATTGTTTGTAGCAATTGACTTTTTGTCGCATCTACATTTTCTTCTTCTTCAACAGGAGAGTCTCTTAACCTTTCTAACGCTTGTGTAAAAAATATTTTTGCATTCTCAAAGTCTTGATTCAATATGTAACCCATTGCTTTATAGCGCAAAATTAACACTGTTTCAAATAATGTAAAATCGGTTAGTTTATCAGCCAAGTGATGAAGCTCTTCTATAGCATTTCCAGTTGAAATTGGGACAACTAAATTGGTAAAGTTTCAAATTTCTCTGTGAAGAGAGTATGAAGCTTTTCTTGCTGATCAGGCAATCCCATGAAAAAATCTCCGCAAGCCTGCTTAAATTCATCAAAAGTT
>JAJFKH010000018.1 GCA_021773305.1 Gammaproteobacteria bacterium
CAGGCTTTTTTTATTCTAAGAAAGTGCACTGTAAAAGTTTTTGTGAAAAGAAGCATCGAGATGGTACGATAAGTTATTATCACCAGATGTTATCAGGTGCGATTGTTCATCCAGATCAAAAAGTTGTATTACCGTTTGCCCCCGAAGCGATCATCAACTCAGATGGCGCGACAAAAAATGACTGTGAGCGTAGTTCAGCAAAGCGGTTTCTGTAATAGCTCATATATGATCTGACAGTTTTTACAAATCAACTATTACATTTTACACCTGAAGACAGCTCTGCTTTAATTTTTCAGCAACTAATATACTTCTCTCTCACCTGCAACAACAGCATAAAGTTGCTGAGCTTTAGCATCCTTCACTCTTTGCTTAGCCTCGGCTTGCGCCTGCTCCCAAGCTTGGCGACGTTTCGCTTTTTTAGTTTGCTTCTGTTCAAATGCCTGTTTTTTCGCCTGTTGAACGCTGTAGCTTTTCGCTAGCTGATCTTTATCCCCTTGGCTTTTCGATTTTGCTGCACCTCTGCTAACATCAGAATAGGATTTTTTCACTTTCTCATTTTTCTTAGTAACACGATTTGCATCTGCATATTTAGCCGTATTTCTGGCAGCTCTCCTAAGCTCTTCAGCTCTGGCATATTTTTCCTTGCGTTGAAGCTCGGCTTGGGCTTGTTTCCAAGCACGCTGGCGATTAGTTTTTTCTGCCTGCTTTTGCTCAAATGCTTGCCTTTTTGCCTCTTGATAATGAGTCGTCTTACGTGAACTATCAGTTTCTTTTCTTGGGCGAGTAATACCTCTGCTCACATCAGAATAAGCTTTTTTCGATGCTGCTTTAGGTGTTGAGTGCCGTCTCACATCCTGGTATTTGTTGGCATCGTTTTTAGCTATTCGCAATTGTTCTGCTCTCGCCAGCTTAGCTTTACGCTTGGCTTCTGCTTGAGCTTGCTCCCAGGCTCGATGGCGATTCGCTTTCTCTGCCTGTTTTTGCTCAAACATTTGCTTGCTTTGCACTTCATGACTCGCACTGTGAGTCGGTGCGTAAGCAGGTTTTCTTGCTTTAGCAACACCTCGACCTACATCAGGGCGTTCTTTTTTCGATTTGCTTTGACGAGTGACTCTGCTTGGATCTTGAAGCGTTTTTGCTCTAGCCTTAGCTCGTTCAGCATAGACTCGCTCCGTTCTTGCAAGATCCTCGCGCGCTTTAGCTTCAGCCTGAGCTTGTTTCCACGCTTGCTGTCGTTTAAGTTGTTCGGCAGCTTTTTGTGCGTATGCCTGCTCTCTCGCTTGTTGAAGCTCTGCTCTGTGAGCTATCCGTTCAGCTTGAGCTTGCTCACGAGCTTGTTGCAAAATGGCAGCTTGAGCAATTTTTTGCAGTGCAGCCTGCTCTCTTGCTTGACGTAGATTTTCTTCTTGCGCCAACTTATCAACTTTAGCTTGAGCAATCGCTTGCTCTTTTGCAATCTTCCGTTCTAAAGCTTTTGCTTGAGCCAGTTCTTTTCTGAGCTCATTTGCAGCCTCACGCTCTTTTCTCTCAGCTAACTTCTTCGTTTTCGCCTGCTCTTTAATTTGGTTTTTCTCCTCAAGATGGCGAGTTGCCTCAGCGAACTTTTGTGCTTTCGCTTGATCTTTAGCTTCCTGGCGACCTGTCCTATCCGCTAAACGCTGGGCTTCAATTTTCTCTTTCACCTGCGTTTTAGCATCTAAACGGTCAGCCCTTTGAGCTAATCTATCAGCTCTCACCTGTTCTTTCGCCTTGTAGTGAGCATCCTTTTTGTTCGCTTTATCTGCTAATTTTGCGACATAAGCTTCATCTTTAGCGCGAGTCCTCTCACCTCGCTGTCTTGCTTTTTCTGCAAGTTGATTCGCTCTGGCTTGCTTTTTATCTTCTTCGAGACGGATTTTATTCGCTAATTTTTCAGCTCTTTGGCTCTCTTTGACTTCCAGCTTGGCCTCTTTCAGATGCGTTTTATCTGCTAAACGTTTAGTCCTTGCCTGCTCTTTTGTTTCACGAAGCTTGGTTTTACTTGCTAATTTTTCAGCATTCAGCTGCTCTCGTGCCTGCTGTTTTAGCTCTTGAACATGAATTTTGTTAGCTAATTTTTGGGCGCTGGCCTCTTCTTTAGCCTTCAATTTAGCTTCATAAGTCCGAGTTTTATTCGCTAATTTTTCGGCGCGAGCATATTGCTGTTTTTCTCTTTGGCTCTTAACTTGCTCTGATTTATCTTCCAATCGGGTTTCTTTTGCTTGAATTCTATCTTCTTCATGGCGAGTTTTATCTGCTAATCTCTTTTCACGAGCCTGCTCTTTAGCTTGCAACTTGGCATCTCGTTGACGATTTTTTTCTGCTAAGCGCTGTGCTTTGGCTTGCTCTTTTGTTTCACGATATTGAGTCTTATCAGCCAGTTTTTTCGTTCTCGCTTCCTCTTTCGCTTCAAGTGCAGCTTCTCGAAGATGAGCTTTGTCTGCTAACTGCTTAGCTTTTGCCTGATCTTTTGCTTCTAATCGGCGAGCTTTTTCAGCAATTTGCTTAGCTTTTGCTTGATCTTTTGCCTCTTGGCGACTCACTCTCGCCTCAATTCGCTTCGCTTTTGCTTGATCTTTTGCTTCCTGGTGGTTGGCTTTGGCAGCTAAATGCCTCGCCTTGGCCTGATCTCTTGCTTCTAACCGTTCAGCTTTTGCCGCAAGCTGTTTCGCTCTTGCTTCATCGTGAGCTTCTTGACGACGGGCCTTCTCCGCAAGCTGCTTCGCTTTAGCTTCATCTTGAGCTTCTTGACGACGGGTCTTTTCAGCAAGCTGTTTTGCTTTCACTTGCTGCCGATGTTTCTCATGTTTTGCTTTTTTCGTCAACTCACTTATTTTTTGGTTGTTAGATTTCTTGGCAGAATCATTTGAGTTATGGGAACTAACACCACTAGCTAGCACAGCACCGGTTGTTACCGCGCCCACGTGAAAATTGCTACTATTTGCAATAGTTTTCTTGGGTAATGCTGCACTCTGAGACGCCACTTTTTGGCCTGTGCCTGGGAATTTGAATTTCTTGCTTTCACCTTGAGACTTAGCAGCATGGCGTACATGAGTCTTGGGTTGAGTGACTGTTTGCTTCGCAACAGATCCGTTCTTTGATTTTGTGCCTGGGAATTTGAATTTCTTGCTTTCACCTTGAGACTTAGCAGCATGGCGTACATGAGTCTTGGGTTGAGTGACTGTTTGCTTCGCAACAGATCCGTTCTTTGATTTTGTGCCTGGGAATTTG
>JAJFKH010000019.1 GCA_021773305.1 Gammaproteobacteria bacterium
TAAGCGAAATATCGATATCCGAGCGCTGGATTTCAAAGAGCCTGTACTGCAATTAAACGTTGCTCGCCAAGATGTGGAAGTTAAGCAAGGGCTGGACAAAGAATTGGCAAAAAAAATTACAAAAGATATTAAAGGTAGCAAGCTTAAAGTCCAAGCAGCCATTCAGGGGGAACAAATTCGAGCAACGGGTAAAAAACGAGATGATTTACAGTCCCTTATTGCATTGCTAAAAGACACGGATTACCCACAACCCTTACAATTCGAAAATTTTCGCGACTAACGCTTTTGGCAATAGCGCTTCCAATCGATATCCTCTGTATTCTCTGTAGCTTCTTCAGAAACTATAGGGGTCGTTTCTGGTGTTCCCTCTTCAACACCCGTCTCTAAGCCTTTTATTTTTTGTGACAACAATTGTGCAACTTCCTGAGGGAAATAGCAATCATACTGGCCCGACGGCGTAGAAAAAAAGACATGACATTTACCCTCCTCAAAACCTAAAATGCTATTTTTACCGTACTGATTATCAAAGCTAACATTAGACAAACAGACAGGCAACGCGCGGTAGAAATTATCCATCAAAAAAGGGTTCGTGGAAACAGCTCTCTTCACAGCTGCTACAGCCCTTTCCTTTTCTGGGGAATTTTTCTCGGTAGAAGGTGTTTTCTCTTGTTGGAAAGCAGGATGATTAATCATCACAGGGCGTGCATCCTCGGCAACACTTTCTTGGAAAAGCGCACACAATATCATTGTTAATAACCAACTAATTCTCACCGGATCCTCCTTCAGATAATTGCGTAGGGCCTGCCGGAGACTCTTTTACCCAAAAACCCGCAGCAATGATCCCGCATTCAAATAAACAATAAAGAGGGATCGCTAGTAAAATTTGTGACAATACATCCGGTGGCGTTAACAACATGCCCACTGTAAAAGCACCGACAATAATATAAGGCCGCATCTTTTTTAATGTTTCTGCGGACGTTATCCCAGAAAGGATCAATAGCACCGTGATAATTGGCACTTCAAACGTTATCCCAAAAGCAAAAAATAATTTTAAAATTAAATTGATGTAGCTGCTGATATCCGGCATTAACGTGATTTGCTCTGGAGCAAATCCAATAAAAAATTTAAACAATAAAGGCAAAACAACTTCATAGGCAAATCCCACACCGAGATAAAAAAGCAACGTACTGAAAATCAACAGCGGCCAAATGTTTTTTTTCTCCCCACCATAAAGTCCCGGAGAAACAAACCGCCAAAGGTGATACAACAGAAAAGGAATGTTGGCAAAAAGCGCAATAAAAAAAGAAAATTTAATCGGTGCGATAAAGGTTGAGGTGACAGACGTTGCTATCATATGTTGTTGACCGGTCATTTGCACAATCAATGGCTTTGCTAACAAATTAAAAATAACATCCGCATAAAAGAATAAAACGAAAAAGGTCAAAATCAAACTAATAGCACAAAGCAACACCCGTCGTCGTAATTCAACAAGGTGACTAATGGTTTTGTCAAGACCTTCAAGATTACTTGTCATCTAAGCGATATTTCTCCGTCTGTTTTTTTTGATATTCATCGGAAAATTCTTCATCAATTTGCTGTTTTATTTCCGCACTCACCGCCGTAAAACTATTTTTTCCATATTGCACCCATTTTCCCAAAGTAAATGCCACTCTGGGTATTTGCTCTGGGCCAACCACCAACAAGATCACAACAAAAACAAGTAATAGTTCCCAAATCCCAATGTCAAACATAACTATTCTTTTTTATCCGTTTTATTATCTTTCAGCCCCTCACGAAACCCTTTTAAAGCCGTTCCTAAATCCTTACCAAGACTACCTAAGCGCTTAGTACCAAATAACGCAACCACAATCAATAAAATTAAGATCAATGATCCCGGCCCAATGCCACTCAATCCCATCATCATACTCCTCTTAGCGTAACCACACTGTCAACAAAAGAACAAAAGCGCCACTCGCGCCGATAGCCCATGCAATCCGAGCCAAATCTTGCGCATCAGACCAAAGATTGCTTTGAATCAAGCCAATCATCAACGCCATAGCAATAAGCGCACACCCAATACCATTCATAAAGCCTGATTTTCGGGTTGTCCTTTGCTCACTAAACAATTTCTGTATCGCTAACTCTTCTTTGCCTCGTCGTAACTCTTCTCGATGAAAATATTCTAACACTCGCTCAACTTTTGCTGGCATATCCGGCAACTTCTCTGCCCAATAAGGTAAATCCCGCCAAACTTTACGGAAGAAGGCTTTCGCCCCCACTTGTTTTTTTAACCATCGTTCTAATACAGGTTGAGCAGTTTGCCAAAGATCAAGATCCGGATATAACTGCCGCCCCAACCCTTCTATATGGATCAGCGTTTTTTGTAACAATAAAAGCTGGGGCTGAATTTCCATATGAAACTGTTTGCCTGTTTGAAATAATCGCAATAGTAATTGACCAAAAGAAATTTCTTTTAATGGCTTTTCGAAAATAGGCTCACACACCGTACGTATCGCAGCTTCTAATTCATCCACCCTCGTGTTCTCTGGTACCCAGCCAGATTCCACATGAAGTTCTGCCACCCGTTGATAATCTCTTTTGAAAAAAGCCATCATATTTTCAGCTAAATACCGTTGATCCGTAGAACTCAAAGTCCCCATGATGCCGAAATCAACCGCGATATAACAAGGATTTTGCGGATCTTTGGTTGAAACAAAAATATTTCCAGGATGCATATCCGCGTGAAAAAAACAATCCCGAAACACTTGGGTAAAGAAAACTTCAACCCCTCGCTCAGCTAATACTTTTAACGGGATCCCAGCCTCCCGCAACGCAGTAATGTTTGACACAGGGATCCCATGGATCCGTTCCATAACAATAGCTTGGGGCCGCACATAGGGCCAATAAATTTCTGGAACATAGAGCATAGTCGATTTTTCAAAGTTTCTTCGCAATTGCTGTGCATTCGCAGCTTCTCGACTTAAATCTAATTCTTTTAAAATCGTCTGTTCGAATTCGGCAACGATCTCTGTGACCCGTAAGCGTCGCCCAAAAGTCCAATAACGCTCAGCTAACCGAGCAATACTGTAAAGCAATCCAATATCTCGGCGAATAATTTTTTCTATATTAGGTCGCAACACCTTAACAACCACTTGATGGCCATCAAGTAACTCTGCCCCATGAACTTGAGCAATGGATGCAGAAGCCAACGCCTCATCTTGAAAGTCAACAAAGATATCATCAATGGGGCGGCCATAAATTTTTTCAACCAATTTTCTCGCACCAGAAAATGCGGGCACTTTATCTTGTAGTAACTCTAATTCGTTCGTAATATCTTCAGAAATTAAATCAGGTCGAGTCGAAAGCATTTGACCAAATTTAACGAAAATAGGCCCTAACTCTTCAAGAGCCAATCGAATACGTACCCCCCGAGATTGGGATTTATCTCGGATCCAAGTCCAAGGATTAAAATAAATCAAAAATCGCACCGGAGCAAAAACTCGCATCGCAAAAATAACTTCATCTAAACCATGCTTAGCCAATATATAATTGATATAAATCAGTCGTAATAATTTTGAAAACCTATTCAACGCTAACTTTCCTCACGCTCTTGAGCAAGCCGAGATATTCTTGCTTCTATTCTCTCTACCCCATCTCGCAAATTATCGACATCAATGTAAAAATCATTCATTTCCTCTTGAGGAGGCGTATAACGCAGCTCTTCTTGGAGAAACTCTGCGGTATTTTGCTGAACGGTGGACAATGACTGTTTCATCCAGTCACCCATGCTACGCAAACAATTTCCCAGCATTCTTCCAGGAACATCACCCATAATTTTTGATAATTGCTCTTCCCAATCAATATCCAACTCTTTGAAAAGCTTGGCGAAATCTTCCGCCACATGAATATCCCCTGTGACATTCACAGAGCCTGCAATACCCGCTTTACGATTCATCATGCCTAGCAACGAAAAAACCGAACCTTGCACTCGCACAGATGGCTCTTGCTCAAAGCTTTGGTGAAAAATAATGCTCTCTTTTGAAAAAGACATATTCAACCCGATGGGAAGACCTTTCACTTCAACAGCAACAGTACACCCACTAAGAGGCTCTAGAAGGCGGGCCACTTCTGAATCAAGACAAAGATAACGATTCACCAACATTTGTAGGGGTTTTAAAGCAAAAGATTCCATTTAGCTATCTCTTATGAGGCTTATACTTAGAGCAAAGATACCCACGGCAAGTATATAGCAAAATTCTACCGGCATCTACGCTCCCGAACAGCTTCGGCAAGCTCCTCTAAAATATTTATGGAATCACCCCACCCTAAACAAGGATCGGTTATACTTTGACCATAGATTAACGGCTGATTCGAATTTAATGGCTGATTCCCTTCCATTAGGTGGCTCTCCACCATCACACCACAGATCCCTTCTTCACCCTGTTTTAATTGTGCACAAATTGTTTGGGCAATCTGTTTTTGCTGTAAATAATCTTTACCGCAATTGCCGTGGCTACAATCAACCATCAACTTAGCCAACAACCCCTCTGTTGCCAAGTCACTTTTTGCCTGAGCAATAGCCTCTGGAGAATAGTTGGTACTATTTTCCCCCCCTCGCAGGATCACATGGCTGGCATGATTACCTTCCGTGCTGACAATAGCGCCTAATCCTTGGGCAGTCACACTCAAAAAATGGTGCGAATGCCTTGCTGCCTTCACCCCATCAATAGCGATTTTTAAGTTGCCCCGAGTCCCATTTTTAAATCCCACCGGCATAGAAAGCCCCGATGCTAACTCTCGATGCAACTGACTCTCGGTGGTTCGCGCGCCAATGGCCCCCCAAGCAATCAAATCACTTAAATATTGAGGAACAATGCTATCCAGAAACTCTGTCGCAGCAGGAACACCTAAGTTATTGATATCAACCAATAACTTTCGACTAAGTCGTAATCCTCGATTAATATCATAGGAGCCATCCAGCCCCGGATCATTGATCAACCCTTTCCACCCCAAAATGGTTCGAGGTTTTTCAAAATAAATCCGCATAATGATCAATAAATCATCTGAAAATTCCTGGCAAGCCTTCTTTAGCTTGTGAGCATATTCAAGGGCTGCCTTTGGGTCATGAATAGAGCAGGGCCCCATAACAACCAGCAGCTTATCACTCTTACCTTGAATGATAGCTTCGGCCTGGCTTCGCCCCCGACTCACATTGTCAACGCCCGTAGGTGTGATGGGAAATTCTTCTTTAATCACCGCCGGAGAAATAAGAGGGCGTAGCTCTTTAATGCGAAGATTTTCAATTTGCATAAATTTTATCCGCATAAGTTGAGTCAAGTTAGAATTATGCCACATTCATCCACAATCCCATAACACACCCCTGGAGCTGGAGCAAAATCTAGGCTACTATAACATTTGGATAACGAGGAACGATTTCATGGATGGTAAAACGCGTAATTTCCCGATGACCCTATTTCCTGTGATGCTTATCATGGTGGCTCCCTTTTTATTCCTGATGTATATACCCTATCTGCCGGTCATCACCTTACAACTAGGTACCACAACCTCGGCGATGCAACTTAGTGTCAGTTTTTATCTTATCAGCTATGCATTGTCTCACTTAGTTTATGGCCCCATGGCTCAACGGTTTGGCTGGCAAAAAATGTTGATGCTCGGCATGGCGTTGCTTTTTATTGGCTGTCTCTTGCCTATTATGATAAAAAACATCACTGTTTTTAATCTATCGAGAATACTCCAAGGCTTTGGCGCAGGTGCTGCAAGCACAACAGCATTTTATTTTATTCGCCATCATTTCGATCACATGGCTCTCTTAAAAAGAATCAGCCTACTCAGTGTTGCCTTTACTTTAGCATCTCTCTTAGGCCCGATGATTGGGATCTACCTACTCAGCTGGGAAAACAGTTTTCTTTTTATTGTTATGGTTGCTTTTCTTATTTTTCTTGGCTCTCTTGTGATGGTGCAAAATGAAGCCTCTCTACCCGACAAAGATCAAACCGTCTCCATCCTAGCACCGTTAAAAGATAAAACCTTTGTCACCTATACTCTCTGCGCAAGTTTTATCTTTTGTATTCCCGCGATTATTATCAGTATGTTCCCTTTTGTCTTTTTCAATATTTTGAATTTACTCCCTGAAGCCTTTGCCTGGATGGTATTGCTCGTCATTTTCAGTTACCTCCTCGGCGCAATACTTGGAGGACAGTTGGCTCCTCGCTTTGGCATCAATGAAATGATAACCCTGGGGTTAATCCTTTGTGTGAGCATGTCCGCTGTGGGTTTATTACTGGCTTCTCTTAATCATATTACCATTCAAACCATCGTGATCCCCGTGGCATTTGTCATGATAGGTGCAGGCATGGTATTTCCCAATGCGATATCAGGCGCACTCCTCCACTTTAAGCACTCACCGGCTATCAGTTCTGCCATGATTAATTTTTTATTTTCTACTATCGCTGGCATCATAACTATCATAACCGCGCATATCCACTTTCATGATCATGTGCCCATCACCGGTATGATACTCGTTTGCAGCCTCGCCGCTGTAATCATTTTCTGGTTGCTGGCACCAGGTAAAAATCGCCACCCCAGAGATTCGTAAAATTTTGCTATTCAACAATTAAACAAATCTTGAAGTTCAGGTAAAACTTCGGTACAATTATTTTTGGTAAAATAATTTCTGGAATCTAAAAATGATAAACACCACATGGCAAAAATTCATAACTGCTTGTAAAGACAATGATATTAAAGGCATTAGTAACTGCCTTCAGCAAGAAGGCTTTATTCATGACACGAAAGATAACAATACACCACTCAGGTACGCCTTACTCATCGGCGTCACCGAAATTGCAACATTGATTTTAACAAAAGACGATAACTACCCCCTATACAACCCTAGTAAAATAATTTTCGATGAACTGTTAAAAGTATTAAACCATACTCCCTCATTATTTTGCAAAACCATAACTTCACATGGGGAAAATGCAGAAACGTTTCAATCTAAGCTTTCCGACCAACGAGGCCTCTATTTGATATCCCTATATAAGTCTGCTTGCCATGTACAAATCCATCACGAAGGAAAGGGTTTTAGTGCTCTGGACACAGAACAGGGAAAACAACTCGAATCGATTTTACAGCAACCCATTAATGTAAATATTCAAGATACAGAGGGTCATTCTATTTTATTTTACGCGGTACTCAGCGAGGATCATTTTTTTATTGCTACTTTGCTAAAACATTATGATAACATTTGCCCGGATCTCCTTGAAGCGGCATTGGGCCAAGCTTGCAAATATAATTCTTTACCCAGTATAAAGGCATTATTAGACTCTAATAAAGTTACCTCCGAATGTATAGCAAAGAAAATAGCTTCTTACCATAGCAAAAAGCACAAGCAAAATGTGCTTGCAACCCTCATTCGTTATCCTTCCCTTGATATGGCGGATACTGCAGGAAAACTGGCGAACCTTTACTACAAAAATAAAGGCTTTTCAAAAATGAAAATAGATCTTCACGAAATGGTCGCTGAAAAAATAATTTTATTAATTGATAAAATTATTCACCCTCACCATTTACTGCAATTGCTCGATGGCATTGGTATTGGCAATATCGATGAAAAAACTAAAGATGAATTACCGGGTAAGAACCATGCCTTACACCCACTCCGTTACCGCTCTATGGACGTCTTTGGATTTAACCTCAAGAAAGGATATCGTGAAACCAATGATTCAAAAAAAATTGCAGAGGCAATTTTTAAAAAAGCAGAGGATTTGTTAAATAACAAGGAGGGGAAGGATATTGATTATAACTGCTTTAAAAAAATATTCGACCGAAATATTGAGCGCCGTCCGTCTAAAAAATCGGACGAGGCAAGGCAAGCTCGATTAAATGCCTGTATAGAAGATAATGCACCCATGCACCAGCCTAACTTAAATAAATTTTAACCGCGCTTGGTTTTTGCTTAAGTTACCAAACTATTTCATAATTAGGGGCAAATTTTTGCAGTAGAGCTTAAAACTAAGCGCTAGACGTTATGCCCAGGTAGGTACAAATATTAATGGCTTAGACTCATTTCATATTGGAAAACTCTCATTGTTGACATTAGTGCTTTAATTACTTATGCTGCGTTCACAAGAAAGCTCGGATAATAGGTGTTAAAATGTTTCCAAATAAAGATATTAGTGGTAATTCACAATTAATTTCTATTGAACTTCTCTGGAAGGGATCCCTCAACTATCTGTCTGGTGAGGTTGCTGCCCTCGATTTATACCTTAACCAAGAGAGGTGCTATACTGCTTCGGTAAGGCTCCAAAATCCCAAGAACGATGCTAATGAAACGATCCTGTTTTTAGAAAAATATAATGCTGAATATCCGGGTATTAAAGGCGAAAAAACGAAAGAATTGGTGCTGTCAGGGCTTGATGATATTCACCGATTGTCTTTAAGCCGGATTGCTTTTTAAAACTCAGGGAAACACCTTAACCCAGCAGCTAGATGGCACATGGCAGCGTAATCCTCGCTATCGTCGCGAGGATGTGAGCATTAGTTTGGATCCTAATGACTTTCAGGCGGGAAATCACTATAAAATTACCGTGACACACAATATGAAAAGCACAGGTGGAGGCTTTTGGAATGGTAAAGGTTTACATGCTGAAATTAAAAAAAGTGGCCCGGCTAAAAAAATCCCGACAATAGCAACCTATTTAAGTCCTCGTGAAATTCACATTGAATTATGTAAACGTCTTCGATTGGCTATTGGTGGTAATTTTGAAGATATTCATTTTTTCGAAAAAACTTTCATGTCGTCAGTTATTGATGAAAAATACAATCGCGCTTTACGACGACTTTGTACAGGCAAGAACCCCAAAATCCCAGAACTTATTCGAATAATGTTAGATTATCAAGACACATTAGGCGTCTCAGCAAATGAAAAAAACAACCTAGGAAAGAGTGCAATGACTTATGCTCGTGAAAAAAATATCCCGGCAATCATCAATGCACTTGGTGAACAAGACGTCCCTGAGTCTAGGGTGTCACCTCGGCCGTAAATTTTTAGTTACTCTTGATAATGACTCGGCTACCAACTCCGGCACATAAATCTATCGATCCCGGCGAATTACAAGACAACTGTGGTGAGTCCAACTTAGTAAATTGAGCGTCACACACACAGCCCACATCTAAACAATTACCCTTTAAATATCTATATTCTCCGCATCCAAGGCATTACTCTCAATAAATTCACGGCGGGGTTCTACATGATCCCCCATGAGTGTCGTGAAGATCTGATCTGCGGCCACAGCATCTTCTACGGTTACTTGAAGTAAACGACGGTGCAGGGGATCCATCGTGGTTTCCCAAAGTTGATCTGGATTCATTTCCCCTAACCCTTTATAACGCTGGATATTTTGCCCACGCTTAGCTTCATCCATAAGCCAACCAATCACTTCCTCCATATTGCTGACTTCTTGCTTTCTGTCGCCTCGCTGAATGTAAGCTCCTTCTTCCAATAAATCTTTTTCCATCTCTGCCAGCTTCATCAACTCTTGATATTCGCGACTCATAAAAAACTCACTACTGGTATAAATGTCTGATTCAACACCGTGAGCAACACATTTAATCTGCGGCACATAGAGGTTTTCTTCGTTATCTTTACCCATTGAGACTTCATATCTCTTGCCTTTATGGATCATGGGTTGTAATCCCTCATGAAGTTGTTCACACCATGCCGTCATGGCATCAGCATCTCTCAATAATTCTCGCTCGACCACCTGCAATCGAATCCATTGTTTTAAAACATCCTTCGGAAATTTTTTCGTAAGCCGTTCAATCGTTGAATGAATAACCTGGTGATTTAGCAATAAATTATCCAACGCGTCACCCGTTATTCCTGGAACGCCCACACTCGGATACAAGCATGCATTTTCTAAAGCAATTTGTCGTAGTATATTATTTAACTCTTCATCATCTTTTACATACTGCTCTTGTTTACCCTTTTTGATTTTATATAGAGGAGGCTGAGCAATATAAATGTGGCCATGAGTAATTAAGTCCGTCAATTGACGGTAGAAAAAAGTTAAGAGCAAGGTTCTAATATGAGCGCCATCCACATCCGCATCTGTCATGATAATAATTTGATGGTAACGAAGTTTTTCTAAATTAAATTCATCACGACCAATTCCGCAACCTAGAGCCGTGATAAGCGTACCCACTTCCGCAGAAGAAATCATTTTATCGAACCGCGCTTTTTCAACATTAAGAATCTTACCTTTCAGAGGTAAGATAGCCTGAGTCCGTCGATCTCTACCCTGCTTTGCAGATCCTCCCGCCGAATCACCCTCTACCAGATATAATTCAGACTTAGCCGGATCTTTTTCCTGACAATCCGCTAACTTTCCAGGAAGCCCAGCGATATCCAACGCACCCTTACGACGAGTCATGTCCCGAGCTTTACGTGCCGCTTCTCTTGCTCTTGCAGCATCGACAATCTTAGTGATAACGGCTTTCGCTTCGCTGGGATTTTCTAGAAGAAAATCTTTCAAATGCTCTGCCATCACCGATTCTACTATCGCCTTAATTTCGGAAGAAACTAATTTATCTTTCGTTTGAGATGAAAACTTAGGATCGGGAGATTTTACAGAGATTACCGCAGTCAGTCCTTCTCTAGCATCATCTCCCGTAGTCGAAACTTTACTTTTTTTCGCAAGCCCGGCATCTTCAATGTAGTTATTCAGTGTTCGAGTCAGTGCTGAGCGAAAACCTGCTAAATGAGTTCCTCCATCTTTTTGGGGAATATTGTTCGTAAAACAGAAAATATTTTCTTGGAATGCGTCATTCCACTGCATAGCGACTTCGACAATAGTCTCTTCTTTTTCTGTTTTAAAATAGAACACCTTACTGGTTATAGCGTTTTTATTTTTACTTAGGTGTTCAACAAAAGAACGGATCCCACCTTCGTATTCAAACAGTTCATTTTTACCTGAGCGCTCATCCATTAATTCAATGCAAATACCCGGGTTAAGAAAGGATAACTCCCGCAATCGCTTAGAAAGGATATCAAAATGAAACTCTCGATCTGTAAAAATTGTAGCACTTGGGTTAAATGTAACCTCAGTACCCGACACCTCAGTATCCCCAACCACCTCTAATGGTTTCTGAGGCTCACCTAAATGATAGGTCTGTTCATAGACTTTCCCCTCCCGGCGAATGCGCAAAAACAACTCATCAGAAAGGGCATTTACCACCGAAACACCAACTCCATGGAGTCCCCCAGAGACTTTATAGGAGCTACTATCAAATTTACCTCCGGCGTGAAGTACGGTCATGATCACTTCAGCAGCGGAGCGACCTTCCTCTGGATGAATATCCACAGGGATCCCTCGGCCATTATCCTTTACACTCACAGAGCCATCCCCATGAATGGTAACTTTAATTTTATCGCAAAACCCAGCTAAGGCTTCATCAATAGAGTTGTCAACTACTTCGAAAACCATATGATGTAGACCAGAACCATCATCGGTATCTCCAATATACATTCCAGGACGCTTTCGAACAGCATCTAAACCACGTAATACCTTAATGTTGGAAGAATCATAGGTTGTATCGGCGCACATATAAGCTTAACTCCAATCCTTTTAGGAAAATAGGCCCATTGTACCACAAATATACCCGTCGCGGGGCATTCTATACGGCTCGCAGGCTGGATGGGTACAAACTGACTCCAAGGTGCTGATCCCCCTACATGCCGCGACTCGTCTATGGGTCATACACTCGTTCGCGGCATCCACGAAAAGATAGAATAATTGGGTGAAACATCATACTTGAGAGCACTCTTTCTGGAAGCTTTTCCCCCCGCCGCCCCACCTGCTGTAACTTGTTCACGGCACCCAGGAAAGCTTAAAGGCTCCTTAGCTGTTGCAACACAAAACCACCCGAACTTAAGCCACACTCACTACACCATGTTCCACGTGGAACATGGTGTGGGAGTAGGCTTGGAAAGCGTCAGCCATATCCGACAGCTCTACTCCTGTAACAAAAACTTGAACCCCCATGCTTGACAACAACTTAACCATCTTCATACGATGTTTTTTATCTAATTCCGCCGGTAAATCATCAATAAGGTAAACACTGTTTTTACCCACAGCTTTTTGCAATAAGATCCCTTGAGCTAAGAGCATCCCATTAACCAGTAGTTTTTGCTGCCCACGAGAAAGAATATCTGCCGCAAACCCTCCTTGAGTTTTTATCAATAAATCTGCTCGGTGAACACCATATCGGGTATATCCTAAATAACAGTCTCTAGAAAAATTTTGTTCTAATAGGGTTTTATAAGGCAGATTTTGATCCCACCCAGGTTCATAATCTAGCGTAATATCTGAAACATCTAAAAGTTGACTCAGCACAAAAGGGAAAACACCCATAAAATCAACAAGATACCTCTTTCTTGCTGAGTCAATTTCTTCTGCAAACTCCACCAACTTAAGATCCCAAACCTCAAGAGCTTCATACTTCGGCTGGGTCTTCAGTAATGCATTTCGCTGTTTTATTATTCGTTGGAAGTTTTGCCAAACCTCATGATAACGATGTTCCACGTGGAACACTCCCCAGTCTAAAAAGGCGCGGCGAACTTGAGGCCCAGCGGTTATTAGCTGGTAACTATCCGTATTAATCAACTTTAACGGCAATGTTTGAGCTAAACGCGCAGAAGAATAAATAGATTCACCACTCACTCGAATCCTCATGTTACCTCCTCTGTCCCGCTGGATCCCCATCGGCACAGCCCGCTCCTCTTGATCCACAACTTCACCAAAAACAGAAAGTTGTTGCTGTTCATGATGAATCACTTTATTAATATCTCTTGAACGAAATGATTTTCCCAAACCTAACAGGTAGATAGCCTCTAAAAGGCTGCTCTTTCCACTACCATTTTGACCATAAAACACGCAAAACTCTGTTGAAAAAGACAGGGCCTGACTTAAAATATTTCGTAATTGAGTGATTTGTAAGGTTTGCAAAAACATTGACTAAAGGCAAATAGGCATAATAACGTAAAGGTTTTGAGCATCCTCGACTCCCTCCGGCTCTAAAATAACCCCAGATCCGGAAGAAGAAAAAGAAAATTTCACTTGCTCTGTGGAAATCGCACTCAAACATTCAACTAAGTAACTTACATTAAAACCAAGAGATAGTCTTTCCCCTTGATATTGAATTTCAAGATCTTCTTCTCCAACATTATTTTCCATGCTTGACGATTTGACGAGTAAGTTATTTTCGCTCATTTCAAAAAGAATCGTCCGTTGCTTATCATGGGTAAAAACCGCGATACGACTTAAAAGTTCTTTTAATTTTTGCGTGGGTGCAACAAAAAACCTGTTATTATTCAACGGGATAAACTTGGTGTACTGGGGGTAACTCCCGTCAATCTGCTTGCTAATAAACTCAAAAATTGAACAACAAACCGTCAATGAATTCTCACCAATTGAAATCAGAACGTCTTCGTCAACATCACTTAAAATACGAGCAAGTTCTGCAACACTTTTTCGCGGCACAATAATTTGACAGCCCGCCTGCTCCTGGGAAAGCGAATATCGATCCTGAGACATTCGGTGACCATCAGAAGAAACAACGGTAAACTGTCCCTCAGATAGATTCCAAAGCATGCCGTTAAGATAATAACGCACATCGGCCTGCCCCATAGAAAACTGTGTTTTTTCAATGAGTTGTGACAACGCGCTTGCTGGCAATCTAAACTCAGCGACTATTATTTCTCCATCATGGCGAGGAAAATCTTCTGCGGGTAGTGATGATAACGTATAACGCCCCCTGCCAGAGGTAATGCTCATTTTCTCGTTATCACCTTTTATCGTTAGCCTGGCATCGTTTGAGAGGCTACGACAAATATCCATTAGCGTCTTTGCGGGTAATGTTTGAACACCATCCTCTCCAGAATCTTCTAAAGATATATAGCTTGTTATCTGAATCTCCATATCCGTAGCCGTTAGTGTCAATAACGTACCTTCCACTTGCAATAAAACATGGGACAGAATGGGTAACGTTGCTCTATGTTCAACCCCGCCTATTACCCGCTGTAATGCTTTTTGCAGTGGCTCCTTACCAATAACAATATTCATGAGTTAGGTCGTTAAAATCCGGATAAGATTCTTGTAATCCTCAGCCATATCCACGCTACTCTCTTTCAGCTCCTTTATTTTTCGGCATGCATGCAAAACCGTCGTATGATCCCTTCCACCAAAAGCATCGCCTATCTCCGGCAAGCTATGGTTGGTTAATTCTTTTGATAACGTCATTGCCACCTGCCTGGGTCTTGCAACAGAGCGATTGCGCCGCTTGGACAGTAACTCGGCAACTTTAACTTTGTAATATTCAGCCACTGTCTTGATAATATTATCAACTGTTACCAGCCTATCCTGAAGATATAGCAAGTCCTTCAAGGTTTCTTTAACAAAATCCAGGGTTACGGGTTCCCCGGTAAAGTTAGCGTTGGCGGTAACCCGCTTCAGCGCACCTTCTAATTCCCGGACATTAGAGCGAATACGTTTTGCAATAAAAAATGCTGCTTCATAGGGCAGTTCAATTTTTGTTTGCTCAGCCTTGCTCATCAAAATAGCAACTCGGGTTTCTAATTCAGGAGGCTCCACTGCAACCGTAAGCCCCCAACCAAAACGGGACTTCAAGCGTTCTTCTAAACCATCGATCTCTTTGGGATAACGATCACAAGTAATAATGATTTGCTGGTGACCATCTAACAAGGCATTAAAAGTATGAAAAAACTCTTCTTGAGAACGTCCCTTGCCAGCAAAAAACTGAATATCATCGATTAAAAGTGCGTTCATCTTCCGGTAAAATTGCTTAAATTCGTTCATCTTATTGGTTTGTAAAGAACGAACCATTTCTGCAACAAATCGTTCTGAGTGCAAATACAGCACTCTTGCCGATGGTTTGTTTTGTGCAATCATATTTCCAACAGAATGCATCAAATGCGTTTTACCTAAACCCACTCCGCCATAAATTAGCAAGGGGTTATTCACCCCGCCAGGCTCTCCACCCACCTGTTTTGCCGCAGCCAAGGCAAGCGAGTTTGATTTACCCTCAACATAATTATCAAAAGTAAACTTAGGATTTAGGTTACTTTGAAAAGTGCTCGATTGTGTTCCATGTAATATTTTATTTTGTATAGATGCAGTATCTGGTTCCGCGTTTTGCCTAACAAGACGAGAGGGAGAGCTTTCGCTAGCACCATCTTGTTCCTTGTTTTTAGAACCAATCTCTAGCAATAAAGCGAGGGGTTGACCATCATTTAACCCTTTGAGCAGTTCGTGAATTCGATCTAAGAAATTATCTTTCACCCAGGAGAGGACAAAACGGTTAGGTGCGTACAAAATTAAACCATCAGCATTTTCTTCAACTTGTAATGGCCGGATCCATGTGTTGTATTGTTGGGCAGAAAATTCATCCTGCATATAACCAAGACATCGCTCCCATAGAGCAATAGACATTATTAGTGATCTCCCAAAGCAAACCTAAGCGAAGTGTATACTGGGCGGAAAAAGTTATCCACATAAAATTACAAAACTCTGTGGTAAAGGAGAAGTATTAACCACATTAGAATGTGTATAAATAGTAAAAAACCAAAAATGTAAAAAAGTGTCCACAATAAGTCACATTCAGTACCATAATATAAGGGAGTTTACCAACAGAGTTGAACAGGCACTATCTTTTTGATAAATAAGGTTTTTATAGATATATCCCAGGAAAAACAAGTCCTTAATAACAATAGTAGTAATTTATATTATTTAATTACTATTATTATTGAAACAGAGGACAAGGAAAATCTGTTTAAAAATAACCCGGGAAAGCTTTTGGATAAAAGAGGTACTCGGCATGTATCTTTTGTGGTAAAACGACTTTTTTTATTTTTCTTCGTTTTTTATCCACATTACATCTCAGTGAATACCAGAATAAAAAGCAGTATCCCCCAGTGTTATTTTTGTTCATCTTATTGATTTTAATAAAAAAAACTGGGTTAAGCACAGAAATTAGGCGTGTAATAATAATATAAATAAATATATAAATACTTATTTTATTTATATAACAAAAGCAAACCTTAAAAAGGATAATTTGACTTCGCTGACTAATCGCTCTATTATTTCCGACTTAGTATCTGTTGTGAACAAAATTTAACCTGGGATTTTCAAATGAAAAGAACATACCAACCAAAATGCAGAAAGCGGAAAAAGACCCATGGCTTTCGTGCGCGTATGAAAACCAAAAGTGGGCGACAAATTCTTAGTCGGCGTCGGAAGAAAGGTCGTAGTCGTTTAGCAGCCTAAGGTTACGTTATTTTACAAAGACTTTTTTTCCGAAAAAGCGCTAGATTATTAACCAGCTCAGATTATTCTGAGGTCTTCAAGGGCGCTACGAGAAAATTTACCTCAAGTGCTTTTGTGGGTTTAGCGTTGGCCCATTCTCGGGAACAAGGCCGAATTGGAGTCATTGTAAGTAAGAAAAATATTCGAAAGGCTGTGTTTCGTAATAGAATCAAGCGAATGACAAGAGAAAGCTTTCGAATGAATCAACATTTGCTGACGGGATTAGATATCGTCATTATTGCGAGGGCTTCGATGGGCCAGCTCGATGATAAAGGATTATCAAAACTATTGGATAAGGCATGGACAAAATTAAAAAACTAATAAAATGGGGTCTACTTGGGCTTATTCGACTTTACGGCTATTTTATTAGTCCCCTTTTAGGTTATCATTGTCGGTTCTACCCTTCTTGTTCAAATTATGCGAAGCAGGCTATTGAACAACATGGCCCTTGGCGTGGTTTGCTTTTCACTATTCAACGAGTTTCTCGCTGCCATCCTTGGCATGAGGGGGGGTTCGATCATGTGCCGGAAACGGCCCAACAATTGAGGCTAAAGAAGTAAATTATGGATTTACGACGCTTTGTTTTAGTAACCGTTCTCGCACTGATAAGTTATTTACTTTGGACTGCTTGGCAACAAGAGTTTCCTACACCTAAAGCGCAGCCAGTCGCTTCAGAAGAATTATCTTTGGATAATCATGGGCAGCAATACCCAAATATCACTGAAGACAATACAGCGGCTGTAAGGAGTGATTCGGATAGTTCAATCTTTGATGTTTCACCGCCGGTAACTCAGATCCCAACGGGTAGACTTATTTCTGTTCAGACAGATGTTTTGAATATTACCATTGATGAAAAATCAGGCAAATTAATTCATGCTGGACTCTTAAAGTATCCAGTTTCTCTAGATGAACCCAAGCACCCGGTTATTTTGTTCAATGATAAGCCAGAAACCCAATACTATGCTGAAAGCACTCTATTGACTTCAAATAAGGAGCTGGGAGATTCTGATTTAATTTATCAAAGCAAGCAAAAGCAATATCAGCTCGCTCCTGGGCAAGACAAACTTTTTGTCGATTTAGTCGCAACGAATAGTCATGGGATTGAATTTAATAAGCGATATGTTTTTTCGCGCAACAATTACGCAATTGGGTTGGAATATAGTATTACTAATCATTCCGCTTTAAATTGGCAAGGACATTTAGCAACACTATTGTCTCGAACTGATGCAAAACCTCAATCCAAGCGCTTTGTGCGAACTTATTTTGGGGCTTCTATATCAAGTGATGAAAAGCCTTACCAAAAGATTTCATTCAAAAAAATGAAAAAAGAAAATGTGAGTGAAAAAACCCAAGGTGGCTGGGCAGCTATGCAGCAACACTATTTTCTGGGTGCTTGGGTTCCAGAACAACATTTGCAAAGCCATTATTTTTCTCGGGTCAGCTCAGCAGGATTATATTCCATTGGAATGTATGGTCCGGCGATAAAAATTGCACCAGGAAACACACAGCAAGCAACCTCAACGTTATACGTTGGCCCGGAAATTCCAGGGGTCTTAGAACAGTTGGCACCCCATTTAAATATGACCGTAGATTATGGTTGGTTGTGGATTATCTCAGAAGCGCTTTTTTGGTTGATGCAGCATTTTTATGACATTGTCGGAAATTGGGGTTGGTCCATTATATTAGTTACGATGTTAGTTAAACTTTTATTTTACCCCTTATCTGCAAAAAGTTATCGCTCCATGAGTGCGATGAAAAAACTACAACCAAAATTGTTAGCCCTTCGTGAGCGTTACGGCGATGATAGGCAAAAGATGAGCCAGGCAACAATGGAGTTGTATCGCAAAGAGAAGGTCAACCCTTTTGGCGGATGTTTGCCTATTTTAATTCAGATCCCTGTTTTTATCGCGCTTTATTGGGTGCTCATTGAAAGTGTTGAATTGCGACAAGCTCCCTTTATTTTTTGGATAAAAGATTTAGCAGTAAAAGATCCTTTTTACATTTTACCGTTATTGATGGGGGTATCGATGTTTATTCAGCAAAAACTTAACCCTCCGCCACCGGATCCAACTCAAGCTAAAGTCATGATGTTTTTACCCGTGATGTTTACTGTTTTATTTATGAATTTTCCTGCGGGCTTGGTGCTTTATTGGGTTGTTAATAACACATTGTCCATTTTGCAGCAGTGGTATGTCACGCAAAAATATAGTGGCAATAAAGGGAAAAAGGGTAATGGTGCTGTAACCCTTGAGGGTTAACAACAGGAAAAGTTGATTTCACGTGCCAGAACTGAGAGACATTGAGACTATTGTTGCCCAAGCAACCCCACCCGGTCGAGGTGGGGTTGGTATTGTTCGGGTGTCCGGCGCTTCAAGTCAAAAAATAGCGAAACAAATTATTGGTAAAGTTCCGACTCCTCGGGTTGCTGAATATCATTCGTTTAGCGATCAGGATGGTAACCTCATCGACAAAGGATTAGTGCTATTTTTCCCAAATCCTGATTCGTTTACCGGTGAAGATGTTGTTGAGTTCCATGGCCATGGTGGGCCTGTTGTGATGGATTGTTTGCTCAAGGAAATATTATCTTTCGATGCTCGTATGGCCCATCCAGGAGAATTTTCAGAAAGAGCCTTTCTCAATGGTAAGTTAGATTTATCTCAAGCAGAAGCTATTGCTGATCTGATTGATAGTGCTTCAACCCAGGCGGCTCGTTCAGCCATTCGCTCTCTTGATGGGGAATTTTCGAAAAAAATTAATCATATGGTGGAGCAGATAACACAGTTACGTATGTATATTGAAGCGGCTATTGATTTTCCTGAGGAAGATGTGGATTTTCTGCAAGGAGAAAAAATTGAAACAAACGTCAAACAAGTCTTGGCCCTACTTGATAATATCCAAACAACGGCAAAACAAGGGGCGCTGCTACGTGATGGTATGCATATTGTTATTGCCGGAAAACCCAATGCCGGAAAATCAAGTTTATTGAATTGCCTTTGCGGTAGAGAGTCGGCTATTGTCACAGAGGTTCCTGGAACCACCCGAGATCTTTTGCGAGAAAATATTCTTATTGATGGTATTCCTTTGCATATCATTGATACGGCGGGGCTTAGAGAAAGTTCTGATTGTATCGAAAAAGAAGGTATGCGAAGAGCGTTTAATGAAATTCGACAGGCCGATAGAATATTGCTTGTTGTGGATAGCTCTCAAACCACAGAGTTTCACCCGTCTGTTCTATGGCCATCTATCGCCGAAACGTCTTTGCCTGAAAAAGCTGTGACGGTTGTTCGCAATAAGATTGATAAAACCGGAGAATCTCCGGAATTAACGATCATTGATGGTGTTTGTGTTATTACACTTTGTGCGAAAACGGGTCAAGGAATTGAGATACTGCGAGAGCATTTGAAGCAATCTGTTGGTGTTAGCCAAGTGTCAGAAGGTGGGTTTATTGCTCGTAGAAGACATTTGGATGCTTTGGCAAGAGCTAGAGCTTTGTTAGAAAGTGGTTTTAATCAGTTTGTATCAAATCGAGCAGGAGAATTGTTGGCGGAAGATCTTCGCCAATGTCAGCAAGTTTTAGGTGAAATAACGGGAGAATTTACTCCAGATGACTTGTTGGGTAAGATTTTCTCAGAGTTTTGTATTGGAAAATAAGGGTATTGTTATATGAAAACCAAGCTATATGTTGGTAATTTGCCTTGTCATTTACGCATTGATCACTTGCGTTCTAATCTTTTTCAAATGTTCTCTAAATATGGAAAAATTGAAAAAATTTATGTTATTCGAGATAAGCAGCGAAAAACGCCCAAAGGGTTTGGATTTGTTACCTTTGAAAGTGAGAAAGCTGCAAAACAAGCCTTAGAACTTGATGGTACTCCCATGAAAGGACGTCCATTAAGGGTTAGCTTTGCAAAAGAAAAGGAAAAAGATCTGGAGCCAGGTTTTTTTGAAAAACTGCTTAAGCTTCTTAGGCTTAGGAGATAGATAATGAGTGGTTGATTAATCTAATCAATTATTATACAATTATTTAAAACTTGAATTGGGCCTCCGGTATGCCGAGAATAGACTATTCACATGCGAGTGTATTTGATAAACTCCTTCGAGATGAGATACAGCCTCCTAAGAATATGTTAGGCCGACAGCTCGGTGTTAGAGAGCAGAAAATAGCAAAGATTTATCGTTCATTAAAAAAACACTATCTCTTAAATGAAAAAGAAATCCAAGCTGTAACAAAGATGACAAAAATCGATCCTTTTCTATTGCAGTTGATATTAGTTAAGAAAGAAAAGCAAGATGAAAACTTTGTAGGATTTTTTAGGCTATTATGTTCTGAAATAGAAAGGAGAGAAAAATTTAATAAAAGACCTTGGTACCGTCGATTAAAAGAAAAAAAACAAACCAGAGATCTTATCGATTTTAAAGAATATTTTGAAAGTGATATGTTGCATCTCCAGAAAATTAAAATAGGACATTGCCATGATGCTTATCTAGATGCCCTAAATAAAAAAATAGAAAAAACCAATCGAAAGCCTTTTTATATTAGAGGTTTTAAGTCAAATATTGTGGATTTAAAAAACATACGAGAGATGCTGGTTTTTCATAGAGACAGTCGTAGAGATTTAAAAAATCCTAAAGAGCGCCTGGTTTCCGGAGAGCCTCGGGATCCATCTTTAACAGAGAAGCTCTTTATAAAAAAAATCTATAAGAGGACAACTTTTTTTGGATTTCGAAGAAGACAGACGAAGAATCTCTATCGTTCTCACATAAAAAAATGTCGCAAAACAGAAAAACAGTTGTATAAAGCTAATCTTAATATGGAAAATTTAATTAACAACGTTTACGAGGGGGCCTTTTTACATGATCCACTACAAAAATCGAGTGCGGTGATTCAGTTTGAAGTTTTTCGGGGAAAAATCCATGAAGGTTTGTTTTCGTCGTTAAATATAGAGGGATTCCCTAAATTTTTATCTAATAAAATAAAAATAATAAATGGTTATATTGAAATTTTTGATAAATTGTCACAAATAAAAAATGGTGAGAGTTTTCTTGACAAAGATGCTGTTAAGAAGTGGTCTTTGTTTTTACAAAATAATGGAAATAATTTAGATTTAATTGAAAAAAACAATGCCATTTTAAATTATTTTAATAAAGAGGATGAGCAAGGCTTAATTAATTCTCTTTACAATAGTCTGGCTTGTTTAAATTACAATAAAATTTTTCCACAGGAACCCAAAGAAGGTTATTTTGATAATCATGATGCTTGGATGGAGTTTTCTCTTGAAGAGTTATTTAAACAACATCATGTGTTAGGTAAAATCACTCCTAAGCGAGCTGCTGTAAATTATGCTTTACTCACAGTGAGTGAATACAAAAGAGATATTGTTGCTAATAATCTAATTAACGCTATGAGTAATTATTATCTTGCAAATTTACAAGGAAACAGGCTTTATTACTTTACTCAATTTAATGAAATAAAATTTGAAAATCATCAACATAGACACACTTATTTGTTGAATGCTGTGGATCTATTAAAGGCAGGTAAAATTAAGATTGCATGTGACCTACAGTCATTTATGACCGTGGGAAAAGATTATAAAAAAAATGATGAGAGAAGTATGTCTCAATCTCTTGGACAGGCATTGAGGTTTTTAAATGATCAACAAAAGCTGCTCTTAGAGTCTGTTAATGAATATCGAGCGGTTATTTCTGTTTTTGTTAAGGCTATGGATGTTTCGGAAAAAAAATACACAAAAGATCTTAAGGCTCTGGCAGATCTTTTTAAGATACAAACAAAAAACATTATTGATTTACCTGAAGAACAAGGATGCGCTGCATTTAGAAAAGCATTGCAAATATCCGAAAAAAACATTTGTCTTGGGAATGATGATGATTTTAAATTAGATATTGATGGGCTAGAACATTTAAAACCCATTAATAAAAAATTTTTGAACGATCATATACAAAAATTTTTAATGGACTATAAAGATCTTGTGACGTTAGTTTATGGTAATTATGGTTTTTCAGAGAGGTTAAATATTGCGGAAAAGACGAGTGCGATGAAAAAACGTTACCAAAATAACTTAACATGGGCTAATGGCATTGTTTTAGGGGCAAAAAGCACAGTTCAAGCAGCCAAATTTATCACAGGACAAGTTACTGAAGGTTTCAATCTTGGTAGAGTCTAGTTTTATTTTTTATACTGATTTTTTAAATGCTCCAACTTCATCTCGCAAGGATTTGATTTTGTTTTTATTATCACAATTTATCCTGCTGGCGATCTTCAGAGAGATAAATGAATTGGCAAGTTCTTCTTTTGCTGAAAAAGTCCTTCCAGAAGCTAGAGCGTTACAGGCAGATGTAATATGACCTTTGGATTTGCTTAAGTAAAAAAAGCATTCAGAAAATATTTCTTTTCGTTCAAACAGCCGCAAATTGGTTTCTTCCAAGCCCTCACAATCTGTAACGCTAGACGCAAAAGCAGACGACACCCCCAATAAAAAAAGCAAAACGTATTTCATAGCAACATCCTGTCACGCCGAAGACTAGCATATGCTTATAGCGTAGCATGCTTTTGAAGTTTTGCTGGGGTTTGAATGTTTGTTAAATATTTACCAGCATTTTTATGCCCTTTTTCTTTTGCTAGTCTAAATAACGATAGTGCCTTTTGAGGGTTTTTATGAATATTAGCATACCCACCATGGTGATATATTTTTGCTAAAGCAAATGCAGTTTCGGCAGATTTTTCTGTATCCAAACCTGCATAAATTTCCATTTCCTCCAAAAACTTGTTTATTTTACTGGCGGATACGTTACGGTAAAAATCGTTATTTTGGAGTAGCTCCACTTGTTGTGGCGCATGAAGAATAAAGTCTAAAATATGATAACTTCCTATTAAAAGGTTTTTGTTTTTTGGAAAAATCAGTAGTGCATCCATTGTTTTTGGTGAAAGATGTTGCGCTGCTAATATCATTTGGTAATCATTCTCAATATACTCGTGAAAACCATAGTTGAATAAAATTTTAGACGCTTCTTTTTTGATATATATAAATATCGACGCAAGTTTTTCTCCATTATTCAGGTAGGCATAGTGAGCTTCTTGTAAAACGAGGATAGAGAAAAAAGGAGACATTTTTAAGTATTTCAAGAGAGAGGAAAAATCATGTATGCCATGACTAATTCGAGGATCTTGAGCGAGTGCTTTTCCACAGTTTGGATTTTTGGTGATTAATCTTTCAATTTGTTCTGAAGAGAGTTCAACAAAATTTTCAAACTGATTGAAGTTCAAGTTAGACTCAATTTCGGATAAGATATCTGCTGCCATTTGATAGTGTTTATCACGAAGACGCTTTTTGCTGAGACATTTGTATGCCAAAATTATTTTATCTTCATCGTGCTTGATTTGCCCGTAGTCTCTAGGGGAGGGAAGAGGGATAGGAATCCCTTCTCCCGAGGTTATGGATGAAAAGAAGGTAAATATACTCCGCTTTCTAGGAGATTTTTTACTAGGTTTAAGAGGTATTTGCTGGGCCATATTGACTCTCTCCGTGTACTGCTAGTTATAGAGAAAGTCCCTTTAATGAATCTGTCCATATTACGCATTCGGATGCGTATGTTTAAAACTAGTCGTCACTTTTTAAAGTGTCAAATAAAAAGCTGGAAATTTTTTGGATTATTTCTTGACCTAAAAAAAATGAAACGTATAATTGGTGTAAAATTAAACAACCAAGAGTCTATTGTGGATCTCAATAATCGTTACGATGTTATTGTTGTGGGTGGTGGTCATGCTGGAACAGAAGCTGCCATGGCTGCTGCCCGGATGGGCGCAAAAACCTTATTATTGACCCATAATATCGAAACCTTAGGGCAAATGTCTTGTAATCCCGCGATTGGTGGTATTGGTAAAGGTCATTTGGTTAAAGAAATCGATGCCATGGGGGGGATCATGGCCCAGGCCATTGATAAGGCTGGGATCCATTTTCGTACCCTAAATGGAAGTAAAGGGCCTGCTGTTCGAGCAACCCGCGCCCAGGCCGATCGAGTGCTTTATAAGCAGGCTGTCCGTCAATTTATTGAAAATCAAGAGAATTTAACGCTCTTCCAGCAAGGTGTTGATGATTTAATCATTGAGCAGGGTAGGGTTTCTGGGGTTGTGACTCAGATGGGGTTAAAATTTTACAGTGCCACGGTGGTGCTCACTGTGGGCACGTTCCTTGGGGGAAAAATTCATGTGGGTTTTTCCAATTACCAAGGAGGACGAGCCGGTGATCCCCCTGCTAATGCTTTGGCGAATCGATTGCGAGAGCTACCATTTGCTGTGGATAGGTTAAAGACAGGAACGCCTCCCAGAGTGGATGGGCGAACTATTGATTATGCACAATTGACAGTTCAGCATGGCGACCGTCCTTTACCGGTGTTTTCCTTTCAAGGAAAGGCTTCTGAGCATCCGGAACAAATTCCCTGTCATATTTCAGCAACCACAGAAAAAACTCACGATATTATTCGAGGGGCGCTAGATCAATCGCCCATGTATACGGGCGTGATTGAAGGTGTTGGCCCCCGTTACTGCCCTTCCATTGAGGATAAAGTGGTTCGTTTTGCAGATAAAAATTCCCATCAAGTTTTTGTAGAGCCTGAAGGGTTGACCACTCATGAAATTTACCCTAACGGAATTTCTACGAGCTTGCCCTTCGATGTGCAGGTTGCGTTTGTACGCAGCATGGTTGGATTTGAAAATGCTCATATTACACGGCCAGGTTATGCGATAGAGTATGATTTTTTTGATCCACGAGGTTTGAAAATATCCTTAGAGACAAAATCTGTTTCAGGTTTATTTTTTGCCGGACAAATTAACGGTACCACCGGTTACGAAGAAGCGGGCGCTCAGGGATTAATTGCTGGGATGAATGCTGCAAGGCAAAGTCAAGGTGAGTTGCCGTGGACACCACGACGAGATGAGGGATATATCGGTGTGTTAATTGATGACTTGACGCGTCTCGGCACATTAGAGCCTTATCGAATGTTTACAAGCCGAGCGGAATATCGTCTTTTACTGCGAGAAGATAATGCTGATCTTAGATTAACAGAAAAAGCAAGAGAGCTGGGTTTGATTGATGATTCTCGTTGGCAACGGTTCGAACAAAAGCGGGAAGCTGTTGAAAAGGAAAAGCAACGCTTAAAAAGCTATTGGATCCAACCAGGGAGTTCCGAAGGAGCGTTGTTAGAAACAATATTAGGAACAACATTAAGCCGAGAGTATAGCTTATTAGATCTTTTACGTCGTCCAGAAATGGATTATAAAAAGCTGGCAGAAATGAAGGTTTTTGGCCCCTACCCCGACGATAATCAAGTGGCTGAGCAAGTTGAGATCCAAACCAAGTATGCCGGTTATATCGAACGTCAAGAGCTAGAAATAGCACGGTTACGCCGCAATGAATCTTTGAAAATCCCTAATGAGTTGGATTATGAAAAAATAAAAGGATTATCCAGCGAAGTCTGTGAGAAGCTACAGCACATTCGACCTGAGACAGTGGGTCAGGCATCTCGGATCCCGGGTGTGACTCCTGCGGCAATTTCTTTGATTTTAGTGTATTTGAAAAAAAGAGAATATCTTCGTGAGGTTGCTTGATGACGGGTTGTTACAGTTAGGTATAAAAACAACCTCTTTTCAACGGCAACAGTTTGTAGATTTTTTGAGTTTGTTGCAAAAATGGAAAAAAACCTATAACTTAACCGCTATCGATTCTATTGATGAGATGGTTGTCTTGCATCTTTTCGATAGTGCCGCAGTGGCTCCTCATCTTCAAGGCGAAAAAATATTGGATGTTGGAACGGGTGCCGGTTTGCCCGGGATCCCTTTAGCCATTTTATTTCCAGAAAAGCAATTTTATCTGTTGGATAGTAACCAAAAAAAAATCACATTCATTCAGCAAGTAAAATTAACCTTGAATATAAATAACATTCACCCTATTAAGCGGCGAGTTGAAGATTATCATCCAGCACAGGACTTTGATTGTATTATCAGCCGAGCCTTTGCTTCCATTGATAAGTTTTCATCCTGCTGTGAACATTTAGCTTCTGAAAATAGTCGCCTTATTGCGATGAAAGGAAAAATATCAACCCATGAAATTCAATCCTGTGGAGGGGACATTATTAACTTGGAGATCCCTTTTCTTGATCAAGAGCGGTGCTTGGTCATATTGTGAGCTACAAGACTATCGATTTTCGTTTGATTTTTGACGTGGTATCATGATGGCTAGGTAAGAAGAGGCGAAGCTGGAAAACACAATGGTCAAAATTATTGCATGTGCGAATCAAAAAGGTGGTGTTGGAAAAACAACAACATGTATTAATTTAGCCGCTTCTTTGGCAGCGACAAAGCGAAAAGTGTTGCTTGTTGACTTAGATCCTCAAGGCAATGCTACCATGGGGAGTGGCGTTGACAAGAATGAGGTGCCCTATACCACAAGCAATGTGCTGTTATCAGAAATTGCTATTGAAAAGGCGATTATTCACAGTGAAGCAGCCGGTTTTGATGTATTGCCTGCTAATGGGGAGTTAACGGCGACGGAAATCTCTCTCATGCAAACAAAAGATAGAGAGTTTCGTCTAAAAAAAGCGTTGGCGGAGATTAAAGCGTGTTATGACTATATTCTCATTGACTGCCCTCCTTCTTTAAATATGGTGACAATTAATGGTCTAGCTGCGTCCAATGGCGTATTGATTACCATGCAATGCGAATATTATGCCCTTGAAGGGTTATCAGGTCTGGTCGAAACCATTGAAAAAATCAAAGAAAGAGTGAACCCCGAGCTTAGCATCGAAGGGGTACTACGAACCATGTATGATGGTCGAAATCGTTTAGCCCAAGAAGTGACAGAGCAGCTTAAAGTTTATTTTGAAGATAAACTATATCGCACCGTGATCCCACGCAATGTTCGTTTGGCCGAAGCACCCAGTTATGGGCTTCCTGCATTGAAATATGAACCAAAATCTATGGGCGCTCAAGCCTATCTTGCACTCGCTGGAGAAGTCTTGCGTCGTCAGGAAGAAACCGAAGAGACTAGCGTTTTTTGAATCTAAAATAAATTCCAACTCCGATTAAAGATAAGACAAAATTTATGATCATGAGACTATGAAACCCGTGGACAAAGCTGGTGTTAGCCAGCTGTGAGGCTTGGGTAAATTGTTCCGCTGGAAAGGCATGTTTGAAGTTTTCAATATTTTGAGTGCCGTTGGAAAATTGATTAAGGTAGTCCGCTTGCTTTTCAGAAAATGTAAAATGGGCGTTTGACAGCTGCTCTTGTAGTTTTTGATAACTTAGCCAATTGAGTTGTGCACCATTGAGAGCGACACCAAAACTAGAACTCAGAAAAGTTAACGTAAAGAAAACACCAACAGCTAAGCTACCCATAGATTTTTCAACAGAGGCCACAGCGCCACTAAATGTACTGGGTATATTTAGCCCAGTGGCAATACCATAGAGGAATAATGCTATGGCTAATAGCCAAAAAGCATGACTTGCATCGACAAAACAAAGTAGCATAAAGCAAATGGCGCTACATAACATAGACAGTAACATGGGTTTTTCAAAACCTATCCTATCAAGAAAGACACCAGTGATAGGAGACACAATACCCAGCATAATAGACATACAGAGCATCCAAAGACCTGTGATCACAGGATTGTAATGACGAATGTTTTGCAAAAACAATGGGAGCACAAAAAGTAGCATGCTCCAACCATACATAAAAATAACACGGAGAATCGATGAAAGGTTATAGTCACGATAGCAAAAGAGTTGAAAATTAATCAGCGGATGGGCTTGTTTTTTTTCAAAAAAGTAAAAAATAATGAGTGAAGTAGCTCCGCAGATAAGACATAGAATAAAAGAGGTGAGAGACCAAAGATGGAGGTTGTTGATGGCTGTAAGCGTTAATCCTAATCCTAAACTTAAAATCAAAATCCCTGCTAGGTCAATTTTTTCCTGAGAATGGGTGGGCTGATCCGCAGCATAGGCCCCCCGTGTAAGAAAAAAGGACAGCAGGCAAAAAGGAAGGTTGAGGAGAAAGATCCAATGCCAAGAAAAAAACTGCAAAATAATGCCGCCCACGGTAGGGCCAATGGCTTGAGCAGCACCTGAGAGTGTGACAGAGATGCCGACGGCTAATCCTCGTTGATTGAGTGGGAAGGATTCTAGTGTCATCACAAGGGACAATCCTAGGGTAAAAGCAAAACCAACTCCCTGTAATAAGCGTCCAGCCACTAAGAGTGGATAGGCATTGCTACAGCCTGCAATCAAAGAGCCGAGGAAAAAGAAGGATACGCCAATGAGGAATATACGGCGCTTGCCGTAGATTTGTGCAAGTCTTCCTCCTATTACGAATAAAATAGCCGCACAGAGTAAATAAATATTAATGATCCACTGCATTTGGGGAAGGGAGATATCCATGGTTTTAGCAATGGTCGCAAGGGCTAAATTAACAATGCTTGTATCAAGGTTAACTAAAACGATCATAATGCCCGTGCTAAACAGTATGAGCCATTTTTTATCCATTTAACGATCCATTTGGAGCCAGAGTAAAGGTGAGTATACATGAACCATGAAATTTTTCTGTGGCTGGGGTATTATGCTTTCGATAAGTATGATTGATTCATTGTGGAGTGGTGTGTGGCTAATAAGAGAGCAAGCCTAGGTCGGGGATTGGATAAACTATTAAACAACCCATCCCTGCTGGATGATACCCCGAAATCCCCTTCTGCAAAACAAGGGTTGCAAGAAATCTCAGTGGAGTGTATCCAAGTGGGTCAGTATCAGCCGCGAAAAGATATGGATGTCACAGCCCTTGAGCAATTGGCAAACTCTATTCACCAACAAGGTGTCTTACAGCCCATTGTCATCCGCCCTATTTCTGATGATCGCTATGAAATTGTTGCTGGTGAGCGTCGTTGGCGAGCGGCTCAAATGGCGGGATTAAAAAAAATTCCTTCTGTTATCAAAGAGCTATCCGATCAAGTTACCATGGCAGTGGCTCTCATTGAAAATATCCAACGAGAGAATCTAAATCCTATTGACGAATCCATGGCCATTCAACGATTGATTGAGGAATGTGCAATGACTCACCAACAAGTGGCAGAATCTTTGAGCAAATCCAGAGCTAGCGTGAGTAATTTATTACGTTTAGCCAATTTGACGGCAGAGGTTCGGGATTTTGTTCGCCAGAGAGATATCGAGCTAGGCCATGCTAAAGTGCTCCTTGGGTTAGAGGGGATCGAGCAAATTCAAGCGGCTAGAGTTGTCATCGAAAAAGGCCTGTCTGTACGAGAGACAGAAGCTTTAATCAAAAGGATACAATCTCCCCCCGGCTCCGGGAGCAGCCTTTATCCGAGTAAAACAATAGATCCAGCATTGCTTCACCTACAAAATAGCCTGTCAGAAAAATTGAACACAGAGGTGAAACTAGGGCACAATCAAAAAGGTAAAGGTAAATTAGTTATTCATTACAACAACTTGGAAGAATTGGACATTATTATGGAGCGGATCCAGTAGGGTTTTATTTGTGTTAAACATAGATAATTTTTTGCTTTAAAAAGACTTTTTAATTTAAGTTTGCTTTAAGCTTTGTTGGATATACTTTGCACTTGCGCGTTATGCAACCATAAAAAGGACAATAGCATGCCTATAACCTTCATAAAACCAAGTTCTTGTGCCGATGCCGAGAAAACGGTTATTGCTGACTTGCCTAAGAAAATACATTTATTATATTCTGGCTCCCCATGTTGTGACGTTAAGAAATCTGATTTTAAATACGATCTATCCAGATTAAAACGACATTACCAACAATTTTTTAAGCAGCTTAAACTGAAGCCAGACCTTATGGATCCTATTTTCAATAGAATGATCTCCGATCTTAAATGGGGGCATTCTGAACTACCTCAGATGAAAGAGTTTTTAGAAACGATTCTTGTTTATGGGAGGGAAGAGAAAGATACGTCTCAAATAAAGCAATTGCTTAAGGATTTTTCCCAAAATCAACTGATATGCTTTCCTGGAATTGTCACAAACCTTTCCGCAATTATTTATCGCCTTGAAATAGGAGACACGCCTGAAGCTTGGTTGGGTGATCTGAGAGAGATTATCTTTGAGCAGGCTATCCAAGGGTTTCTTAAGGCGAATCCGGTTCGAATCGAAGAGGGGATGGAAATACATTTTTTTAACAACCTAAAATTATCACCAATAGTGGCGGACTTAAGCTTACCTTCAACGCATAGATTAAGAACAGTGAAGGATCCTTATAGATATGCTCATGAGTTTGTGCTGACAGCAGAAGAATGTATAAATATTCGAGATAGATTTTGGTTAAACTATCTAAGTGAAGATTTTACGCAGCAGATTAAAAAAATTTTTGAAAATGCATTACAATGTTTTTGGGAAGGTGAGTTTGGTGCTACGGATGGAAGGGGGGAGGAGCTTCATGGAAAGGAGAAAATCGCACAAGCAAATGAAGATCGCGATAATGTTCTGCGGATCACAAAACCTTTTGTTGATGCAGAAATACTGGAGGATGGGTTCTCTGTTTTAACAATGGATGGAAATAACCTGAGTAAAGAATTTAAAGAAAAGCTAGAGAGTTATTGCCAGCAATTATTAGAAAAAGATTTTTTGTATACAAAAAATCAGAAGCAAACATTAATCACTTCTTTTTATGATTATCTTTTAGATGAAAATCCTAGGGAGCGCCTAAAAGATTATAAGATTTTGACTCAAACTCCATTAGGATTTGAGTTTTTAATCTCTTCTATGCTCGATCCACATTTCCCTATTGATTTGATTCGGGCTAAACGAATGAAGGATTTACTTTATGTTTCTATAAATGAGCAGTCGCACTCAATAGGATGTCGTTTAAAATTAGCGCTTACAACCTCTGTGTATGATGAGTTTTTTAAAGATCTTGCCCATCACCTATTGGCCCACGTGGATATTCCAACCTGGTCAAGAACGCTTCCTAAGGGAACGCTTTTTGAAGGACTTTCTATTTTATCATTAATCTATATGCATCCTGTTTTGCAAGAAAAGGTGTTACTTACTTTGTTTGAAAAACATGCGGGTGAAATAAAAAATCATGGGGAAGTGTTTGGTAAGGCTATTTCGACACCATTGTGGGTAAATAAAAATAGTGTCTTAACAATTCTTAATATTACAAAAGATGATTTTAATTTTTTGGCCCCGCTGCTTTCACCTAATGTGGGCGTTGCACCATTTCTGGATATGAATGTGTTTTTTGTGAGTTTCCTGGAAGAAACACTACTAAGCCGTTTTGTAAAAAATGGATTGATGGCAGAAGTTCAAGACTATTTTATGAGGAATATAGATAAGTTAATAGGCTATCTCATGGATAGACCTGTGGATGTGTTTGGAGAAGATATCAACCTAGCAAAAATGCTAACATGTGAATCTGGAAGAAAAGATTTAGATATCCTCTTTAATGATTTGAAATTAAAAGACCGTCTTCTTTATTCAGAACTATTTTTTAATGAATGTATTAAACAAATAACGGTAGATCCAGGAATAAAAGAATACAGCGCTTTGGGGCTTTTGTGCAAAGAAAAAGAAGAATGGTTTTTTTCTCTCTTAGAACATAAAGCTTTTGTTGATAAAGTTGCCAACAATATAAATTTTTATGGCGCTTTATTTACAAAAAATAGATTATCTGAGGGAACAATTATTGTAATAGATAAATTGTTTCCTCTACGTAGGGGACAGAATATTTTACAAGCCATAGCCGCCCATGATGATTTTCCTTTTAAAACGTTAGCCAATAACGTAGAAACTGATGAATTATTTCAACTGCTTTGTGTCATAGGCCATTCAGGATTTATCGATTGGTTTGCAGCGTTGAATGAAAATTTAGCTAACATAGCTGAGAATAAAGAAGCTTTTCTTGCAAAAGAGTTAATGAGTAATTTGAGCTTCCCTGAAAGGGCTTTTTGGTTGATTAAAAACTTTGATCTTAATGTAAACCAGCAAGACCACCGTGGTACTACAGCGCTTCACTGGGCTTGTATTAACGAGAGGGTTGACGTTATTAAATTATTGCTGGCGCATGATAACATTGATGTCAATCTACAGGATAACCGCAGACGAACCGCTCTTCACGAAGCTTGCTGTACAACAAACCCTCAACCCATCCTTAAAGTATTGCTAACTTATCCTGGTATAGAAATTAATGGTGTGGCAGATCGTTTAGAAACGCCATTGTCTCTTCTTTGCAAGTATCACGAAGATCTCATTTCATTGTTGTTGCAACAAGGAACTTGTCATAATATTAATGCTTCTTTTAAAACAGGATTCATTTCGAAATTATTTTTATTATTGGAAAAAAAACCTGAGCTATTAGGGCAAACAATTAACTTTGAAGGCCCTAATGCTAAAAATTATAGTAAGAAGCTCACACAGTTACGGCAAAAACAATTTAAAAAAGCCTGGAAAAAGGATAAGCTTGACTTACTCCAAGCCTTAGCACACTTGCCGGATCTTGATATGAACCAATCCGATAAGGATGGCGTTCCTTTTTTTGTTTGGGCTTGCCATTATGGGAACATTGAGCTTGTCCAGAAGTTACTGAAAAAAGATATTAATATTAATCAAATAGGTGATTTTGAGAAAACGCCGTTGATAGCGGCTTGTGAGCGATTTCAAGTTGATATTGTAAAGTTGCTGCTAAATCAAATAGGTATTAACATTGAATGGAAAGATCGTCATAAAAAAGATGTATTGGATTATGCTTGTTTACAATATGAAACAGAGATTATCCAGCTATTGATGACAAGAGACGATGTCAATATTAACCGTCCTATTGATGGCGAAGAATTTTTATTACATTGGCTTTATGCTAATAAATATATGGAACTGCTGTACGAACTTCTTCAGCGAAAAGATTTGGATGTAAACTGTAAGGATGCCAATGGACAAACTTTATTGCAGGAAGCATGTGACAAAGAAAATTTATCTTTGGTTGAAGCATTGCTAAATCATAAAAATATAGAAGTAAATGCCATAAATGAAAACACAATGCAAACAGCCGCACATATTGTTTGTATGAAAAATAACATTAATTTTGTTAAAGTATTGTTAAACGCTAACGCTGATGTAAATCAAGAAGATATCAATGGGCTACGGCCTTTGCACTTTGCATGTAATTTCGGTAATGTAGATATCGTTCAAGCATTATTACTGCATGATAAGACTGAGTTGTTTGCAAAAGATGATAGAGGCGAAACAGCTTTTGATATCGCTTTTCGCCAAGATTATTCGAATATTGTGGTGCTGTTTTTAAATAATAATAATGCTAATTTCCATGTCAACCAAAAAGGTGAAAATGGTGAGACTCTGCTTCATCTCGCTTGTTTTTATGGGTATGAAAAAATAGTACACTTGCTGCTGGGCCGAGAAGATACGCAGATTAACCATCGAGATGACTACGGACAAACCGCACTGAATGGCGCTTGCTTTAACGGCCATATTGCGATTGTTAATGAGCTTCTAAATCAAAAAGATATTGATGTCAACTGTGCTGATGATGGTAATCACACCGCTTTTTATTGCGCCCTTGCAAAGAATCATATTGCTATCATTGAGCGTCTTTTAGCGCACCCAGATCTTGAAGTCGTTTCGTGTCTGGTAATGTTGCTTGAGCATAACAATATGGATGTGCACAATGAAAAACAACACAAGAATATTGTTACATGTTTTATAAAATATATCCCGGCTATGCAGCATATCCACCATCTTTTGGCCATATTAGAGGCGATTGGTGTTGGTAAAGGGAATAAAAAAGGAGACAATGCTATATTGTCTGAGTTGCGTTATCGAAATTTAAAAACGGTGAAACTGTTTAAAGAAATGGGATACCGTGAAACCAACGATACAGAGAAACTGGCCCTAGAAATCTTTTCTAGAGCAGAAGATCTTTTGAAAGAAAGGGACTATCAGATAGATTCTAATGATGAGTATGAGAAATTTGAAGGGATTTATAATCGACAAATTACTCGTAAACCTAAAAAGGAAAAAATCGAGAAGCAGTTAGCAGCTTTTGATAAAAAGGTTATTAAGCAGTTCGAAGGGGCTAACGTACAACTCCCACAACCATAATGAGAGGTAATACCGTGTTTGTAAAATTTATAAAACCAAAGTCTTTGGGCGTTTCTGCTGAGAATAAATTGCCTGAGGATTTATCTAAAGAAATCTATTCATTGTATAATCATAAGCCTTGTAGCAATTTCCAAAGCCAAGAATTCCAAAACGATCTTGTTATACTCAAATCACACTACCAAAACTTTTTCCAAAAAGTTAAGATAGAAAAAAACAAGCTTGATATCATATTTAATCGCCTTAATTATCAGCATTTATCTAGCTATAGGACTCATCCAACCAGTGGTTCTCAAGCAAAAGAGCTATTAGAAACGATTATTGTTTATGGAAAAAATGAATCTGTTGCACTTAAGCTGAAGCAATTGCTAGATGATTTTTCTCTCACGCAGAATATATGTGTCCCCGGAGTTGTTACCAACCTTTCTGTCATTGTTTACCGTCTTGAGATGGGGGATGGTATTGCTTGTTGGTTAGCTGATTTAAAGGAGCTTGCTTTTGATCAGGCAATTCAGAGTTTTTTTAAAGCACATCCAGGCCGTATCAATGCCGGTTTTGAAATGCACTTTCCAACTAAAATAAAAACATCAAAGATGTTTTCCGATCTGGGGTTACCTTCTTTATCTAGATTGAAAAAAGTGATAGATCCTTCACTTCAACATAAGAATCTTGTTACGACACCAGAAGAAAAGTGGGAAATTCGAGATAGATTTTGGTTGAATTACTTAAGTGAAGACTTTATACAGCATATTAGAGCTTGTTTTGAAAATGCATTACAATTTTTTTGGGATGATGAATTTGGTGCGAAAGATAGTTTGGGAAATAAGCTTGATGGAAAAGAAAAAATAGCCCAGGCAAATGAAGATCGTGACAATGTAATACGGATCATAGAGCCATTTGTCAATGCGGGTTTACTGGATAGTAGTCACTCTGTTTTAACGGAAGATGGAAATCATATAAATGAAGAATTCAAAAAAAACTTAAATAAGTACTGTCAACGACTACTAGAAAAAGATGTTGTTTATTCTGAGCAAGAAGAGCAGAAGTTAATACAATCATTTCGCTCTTACCTTCTAGATGAAAATGTTAAAAAACTTCCAGAAGATTCCGAAGTTTTGGTGAAGACGCCTTTAGGGTTAAGTTTCTTGATTTCACTTATGTTAGATCCAACGTTTCCTTTAGAGTCAATACAACCTGAAAATTTAGAAAAACTACTTTGCTCTACTAAAAAAGAGAACGATTTTACGACAAATAAACGATTGTTTTTATCATTTGAAGAAACAACGTATGATCAAATTTTCGATGCTCTTACTCAACAGCTTTTGAAAAATGTGGATATTCCAACTTGGTCAAGAATAATCCCCCAGGGTGGCATTTTTGCGGGACTTTCTCTTTTGTCATTAATTTATAAGCAAGCAGTTTTACGGGAAAAAATACTACCTACTTTGTTTGAAAAACATCTTGACAAAATACAAGCACACAGTGATAAGTTTGGTAAAGCCGTTTCGACACCCATAACTTTTGCTAGTGCCTTGAGTAAAAAAGTTACCGTCCTTTCTTATTTATCCCAAAAACCTGATAAGGAATGCCAGGACTTGCTTTATCAATTGTTCTCAAAAGAACTTGCTGTTGCTCCCTATATTCAGCCCGAAGCCTTGCTGATAGAAGCACCTAATCCGGTGCTAGATTACTTGCTAGAACAAGGGGAAATAGAGTTGCTTCAAGATTATTTTGCAAGCTGCATGGAAGCTTTAGTCGATTATTTAGTGCCTCCGGGAATAGAGCCGATGGATTGTGAGGTGAATCTAGCAAGGATGATGGCCTCTGAAGAGGGTAAAAAGCAGATCACAATACTTTTCGATATACTTAATTTAAAACATGATATTGTTTATTCCGAACAATTTTTCCATGCAGGGATGGAACAGATAATTGTGGATCCAGGAAAGAGTGAATACAATCTCATGAGTTTTTTATGTAAAAAAGATCCCGATCTGTTTTTTGATTTTTTAGAAAAAAACATTGACCTTGATAGAGCCGTAAACAATATGGCATTTTACTTTTCTTTATTTGTCGAAAATATTTTCCCTGATGGTTCTATCGTCCTTATTGATGAGCTACTTAAGTCATTTAAAGGTCGAGATATTTTAGTAACTATCGCAAGCCACAAGGATTTTATATTTTCCGACGGGGCAAAAGAAGAGGATGCTATTAAGCAGTTTCAACAACTTCGTGTGATGGGTTCTGCTGGATTTCAAGAGTGGCTAGACACGCTAAATACAACATTGGAATCAGAGAAAGATCAAAATAAAACGGTTACTGACGCGTTAAAAAATAACGTAAACTGGCCATCAAGAGTTTTCTGGTTAGCTAAGCAATTTGGCGCTAATGTGAACCAACAAGATGGTGGTGGCTCAACGGCTCTTTATTGGGCTTGTTTTAAAAAGGACAGCCAAGCGGTAACAGCATTACTGACTTGTAAGGGAATTGATGTCAATTTAGCTGACAATCGGGGGTGGACGCCACTCCATGAAGCTTGCCGTATAGGTTATCAACAAACCATAGAGGCACTGCTAGCTCACCCGGATATTGAGATTTATTCTTCTGTTGGAGGTATGACGCCGTTATACCTTGCTCTTAATAATAAATGTGTCGATGTGGGGAGGGTATTACTGAGTCGGGGAGATCACCATGAAATTAGTGGTGCGAATAAAGATGTTGTTAGTCAACTCTTTACATTATTACAAGCTAGTCCTGAATATTTAGGAAAAACAATCCTCTTTAAAGATGTTAATGGAGCGCAATACCATCATAAATTAACTCAGTTGCGGCAAGAACAGTTCAAACAAGCCTGGAAGGAGGGTAATCTTGACTTACTTCAAATCTTAGCCTCCTTGCCGGATATTGATGTTAACCAATATAATGAAGAAGGAAATCCTTTTTTTGTTTGGGCTTGCAAGAAGTCGTATGAAGCGTTAGCGATACAATTGCTTGAGCGTGAAGATCTCAACTTGAGTCTAACAAATTCTTTTGGTAATACGGGGTTTTATTTTGCATGTTTTCGCGGTTTAACCAATATTGTTGAGCAATTGTTGAAAAAAAACAGCGGGGTTAATGCTGTTAACTCTAGGGGATATACACCAATAATGGCGGCCTGTTATAAAGGTCACGTTGATGTGGTGAGCATGCTTTTAAATGAAAACAACATTACGCTCAATCAGAAAGATATCCTTGGGGCAGATGCATTAGATCTTGCTTGTGATCAAAACGAAAAAGAAATTGTTCAGCTACTAATTGCGAGAAACGATGTGAATGTTTACCGCCCTATCAATAAAGGAAGCCCTTTCTTACATTGGTTTTATGCTAAGGAGTCAGAAGAGCGGTTGTATGAATTTCTTCAGCGAGAAGATTTAGATGTGAATTGTGAAGATACCGTTGGACGAACCCTTTTGCATAAAGCTTGTGCCGAGGGGAATGTAGAGTTGGTTAATGTATTATTAAAACATAAGAATATTAATATCGATATTGTATATGGTTATACCGGTGAAACGGCTCTTCATATCGCCTGCATGAACGAGCATATTGCGATTGTTCAAGCGCTATTAGCTGCGGTTGCAAATGTGAATCAAGAAGACATCAATGGACAGCGACCTTTGCATATTGCCTGTCAGCGCGGTAACAAGGAGATTGTTCAATTATTACTAGAACAAGATAATATTGAACCACTTGTTAAAAATAAGAGACGACAAATTGCTTTTGATATTGCTTGTCGCCGAGGTGAGGCGCATATTGCCGCGCTATTTTGGGAGAAGAATATTGGTGTTGGGTGGGTGAATGATAACGATGAAACAGTACTTCATGTGGCTTGTCTTTACGGGTATAAAGAAATCGTCGATAACTTGTTTGAACAACGGGATATATCGATCAACGCAACCGATAATTCTGGACGAACGGCTTTGCATCATGCTTGTCATTATGGAGATATAACCATTGTTGAGAAATTACTAACAGCAGAAAATATTGATATCAATTGTGTGAATGATGCTGTGCCGCCCCCTTTTTATAGTGCCTTTGCTCAGGATCACTTTGCCATAGTTGAACGTCTTTTGGCATGTGAGACGCTGGATATTGTCGCATGCCTAAACGTACTTCTTACACATAACAAAATGGATGTGAATGATGAACAGCAGCATGCCAATATAGTTCAATATCTTATTGAATATGTGTTGTTTATTCAGTATGCGCATCACCTTTTGGCAACATTAGATGCTATTGGTGTGGGAAAGGGTAATCAAAAAGGTGATGATGATATCTTGTCTGTGCTGCGTTATCGAAATTTACGCACAGTGAAAGCCTTTAAAAACATGGGGTATCGTGAGACGAACGATACAGAAAAGCTGGCCCAAGCAATTTTTGCTAGAGCGTATGTGCTTTTGAATAAAATGGGATATAAAATAGACTCTCAGGAAATCTATGAGCAATTTGCCGGGATTTACAATCGACAAATTACTCGTCATCCTAAAAAGAAAGAAGTTGAGGTGCGGTTAGCAAATTTTGAGGAGAAGGTTACTAAGTTGTTCGAAGATGAGCAACCCGTGAATAGGCTCTGAACGATCGCCACGAATTTCCCAGCTCATTCTAAGTTTTCCCGGACTGTGCGTTGTAATAGTGTCTGGCAACGGACTATTACAACGCACAATCCAGTCGTTCTCAATCATCGGCAAATGTCTTTATACAAATCAGGCCATTCTGGGTTGAGTTTTTCGATTCAATTTATTTTCCATAATTAATGAATTAGATAGTGCTCCTTTTTGTCCAAATCTAAATGCAATCTGGGCGCGTAAAAATTAAAATGGGTCGGTGCGCAGAATTTGCCCACACTGCAATCCCACCTGGGACAAGTATAAAAATCCTTTGGGCCATATTTTCAACAATTTCTATTTGCACAAATCAAATTTTAGGATTATACTTGCGCGTAATTTTGGGCTAGATTGTGCAATTAGCTACAATTTAGTGTAATAATAAAGCAAAAACAGGATGCTTCTTGGTGACTTTACACAGATACCAGCACCAACTACGAAGAAAAGCATGGAAAATGCTTTTTTACCAAACCCTTGGGGTAGTTTCCTTTAGCTTCTGTTTGTTTTTTGTGCTAAATAAGAATGCTGGGTATTCTGCGTTGATGGGTGGTATGATTGCGGTCACAGCCAATGCTTTTTTTGCCGCCAAGTTCTTTTCTTGTTCAGGTGCTCAAAATAGTAAAGATGTATTGCGTGCCTTTTACATAGGCGAGTGTCGCAAGTTTGTGGCTACTCTATTTTTGTTTTTCTTGGCTATGCGTTGTTTGACGCTAGCTTACGGTTATTTTTTTGTTGGGGTTTGTGTAGGCCATATGGCCTTCTGGTTAGCCACAGCATTACCTCTTGAGAAGAGGGCTTTGAGTCAAATGTTAGCGGAGCAAGGTTCATGAGTGCAGAAGGTGCAGCGGTGGGGCCAACCACGTATATAGTCCACCATTTAACCAATTTGCAATACAGCATGAAGGCTATGGCAGATGGGGCCGCAGGTGGGTTTTGGACTCTTAATGTGGATACCCTGTTTTTTTCTTCCGTGCTAGGGGCGATGTTCTTTCTTCTTTTTTGGAGTGTTGCGCGTAAAGCAACCACCGGTGTTCCTGGAAAGCTACAAAATTTTGTTGAAGTCTTTATTGAATTTGTTGATGGTCAGGTCAAAGAAACATTCCACGGTAAAAATGACTTGATAGCCCCCCTGGCCTTAAGTATTTTAGTTTGGGTGTTTTTAATGAATTTCATGGATTTACTCCCGGTAGACTTGTTGCCGAGTATTTCTAAGGCAATGGGTATTCACTACCTCAGATCGGTGCCTACGACGGATCTAAATCTGACTTTTGCTTTATCCATCAGTGTTTTTATCCTGATGATCTTTTACAGCTTTAAAATTAAAGGATTTGGTGGTTTTACCAAGGAAATCCTCACCTCCCCTTTTGGGCCGTGGATGTTTCCTGCAAACTTAGCGTTGCGTTTAGTCGATGAAATAGCCAAACCCATTTCCCTTGCGCTACGGTTATTTGGTAACCTTTACGCCGGAGAATTAATTTTCATTTTAATCGCACTGTTGCCGTGGTGGAGTCAGTGGATGTTGGGAGCGCCTTGGGCTATCTTTCATATTCTGATTATCACCCTACAAGCATTTATCTTTATGATGCTAACAATAGTGTATTTGAGCATGGCTCATGAGAGTCACTAGGTGAGACCGCTTGGGACTTTTGTCCTAGGCAAATATAAATAATAGTCCTTTAGGAGGCATAATGGACGCAAATATTTCTGAAAGTGTAATGCAGGTCGCAAGGCTTATGTCTGATGTGCAAGGTTTAACAGCGATTGCTGTTGCTTTGTTGATTGGCTTAGGTGCGTTGGGTACGGCTATTGGTTTTGGCCTTTTAGGCGGAAAATTTCTAGAAGGTGCTGCAAGGCAACCTGAAATGGTTCCCATGCTACAAATGAAAATGTTTGTGGTTGCTGGTTTGCTTGATGCGGTAACAATGATCGGTGTTGGTATTGCATTGTACTTCACCTTCGCCAACCCATTTGTCGGTGCGGTGATTGATCACCTTTTGGCGCACGGTATCAAGTAATAGCTTTTATGACAGAATTGAAAGAGGGCAAAAAAGGTGGATCTTAATTTAACCTTGCTAGGCCAGATGATTACATTCGCCGTGTTGGTTATTTTCACGATGAAGTTTGTTTGGCCGCCGTTGACAAAGGCGCTAGAGGAAAGGCAACAGAAAATCGCTGATGGGTTGGCTGCGGCTGAGCGTGGCGAGCACGAGCTTGAACTGGCCCAGCATAAAGCAACTGAGCAGTTACGAGATGCCAAAATCCAAGCAGCTAAGATTGTTGAACAAGCCGATAAGCGTTCTCAGCAAATGATTGAACAGGCGAAGGAACAGGCTCGAACCGAAGGTCGACGGCTTTTAGAACTTGGCCAGGCTGAAATTGAGCAAGAGCGTCTAGCTGCAAGGCAAGCGTTGAGTTCTGAAATTGCCGGTATTGCTATTTTGGGCGCAGAAAAAATTCTGGGTAAGAATGTTGATGGCCCGGCAAATAGCCAGATGCTTGAACAGCTAATCGCTGAGGTATCCGGTGAGTGAGAATAATGTTATAGCTCGACCTTACGCCAGAGCTGCTTTCCAATTTGCCGTTGCTAACCAGCAATTGTCTGCTTGGGTAGAGCAATTACAGGTTATGGCTGAGATTGCAAAAGATGCTCGGATTGCTATCTTAGTGAAAGCACCTCAAGTGAGCGATGATAGCGTCGCAGAATTAATTGTGGATATTTGCAAAACCCAAGGAGCTGGCAGTTTTAACCAGGGGATTGAAAATTTCTTGAAGCTACTTGCTGAAAATCATCGAATTTTGGTTTTACCTAATATTGCCCAATTATTTGAAAAATTCCGAGCTGACCATGAGCAATTTGTGGATGTGCAAGTTTCATCTTGCTATCCCTTTACTGATGAACAAAAAATTCGATTGCAGTCGGTTCTTGAAAAACGCTTTTCGAAGCGGGCGTCATTGCATTTTTCTGAGGATCCATCATTAATCGGTGGTGCCAGGATTAGAGCGGGTGATACCGTTATCGATGGCTCCGTTCGAGGCAAGTTGAATCGTCTAGCAAATCATTTAAATATGAAGGAAACACTATGGCACTGAATCCATCTGAAATAAGTAACCTCATTGAGGAACGATTTAAATCCTTCAAAGCCGTTTCTGAAACTCGCACGGAAGGTACTGTTATACGGGTTGAAGATGGTATTCTTCGGATCCATGGTATTGAAGATGCTATGCAATACGAAATGCTAGAGCTTCCCGGTGGTGTTTATGGCTTGGTATTAAACTTAGAGCGTGACTCCGTGGGTGCCGTTGTTCTGGGTGACTATAAACACATTAGAGAAGGGCAAACGGTAAAATGTACTGGGCGGATGTTAGAAACTCCTGTGGGCGAAGGCTTGTTGGGCCGGGTCACGGACGCGCTGGGTAACGCTATCGATGGTAAAGGCGCTATTGATGCTGCTGGTTCTATGCCCATTGAGACAGTTGCTCCTGGTGTGATTGCAAGAGAGCCGGTCTCTCAACCATTGCATACCGGACTCAAGGCTGTAGATGCTTTAGTACCTATTGGTAGAGGACAGCGGGAATTAATTATTGGCGACCGACAAACAGGTAAAACAACCATTGCTGTCGATGCCATCATTAACCAAAAAGGTACCGGCGTTAAATGTGTTTATGTTGCAATTGGCCAAAAGGCATCTTCTGTGGCTGCGATTGTTCGTAAGCTAGAAGAGCATGATGCTTTGGAGCACACAATTATTGTTGCAGCTAATGCCTCTGAATCCGCTGCACTACAATTTATTGCACCCTATGTGGGTTGCACCATGGGTGAATATTTCCGAGACAAAGGGGAAGATGCATTAATCATCTATGATGACTTAACCAAGCATGCTTGGGCCTATCGTCAAGTCTCTCTACTGTTAAAGCGGCCCCCTGGTCGTGAAGCGTATCCTGGGGATGTCTTTTATTTGCATTCTCGCTTACTCGAACGCGCAGCGAGGGTGAATGCTGATTATGTGAGTAAAGTAACTCAAGGTGCTGTGACCAATAAAACCGGTTCATTGACCGCGTTGCCTGTTATTGAAACACAAGCAGGGGACGTCTCTGCTTTTGTTCCAACAAATGTGATTTCTATTACTGATGGACAGATTTATCTTGAAACCAGTTTGTTTAATGCGGGTATTCGACCGGCTATGAACGCAGGTCTTTCCGTCTCCCGAGTGGGGGGGGCAGCCCAAACGAAGATCATTAAAAAACTCGGTGGTGGTTTGCGGATTGGGTTGGCTCAGTACCGTGAGCTAGAAGCGTTTTCTCAGTTTGCATCCGATCTGGATGAAGCCACAAGAAAGCAATTGGAGCGCGGGCAGCGTGTGACCGAAGTATTGAAGCAAAAGCAAAATCAACCGATGAGTGTTGCAAGTATTGCGGCCTCGTTGTTTGCTGCTGAAAAAGGCTATTTGGATGATGTTGAACTCAATAGAGTCTTAGCCTTTGAGTCTGCATTACAGGATTACCTGAGCCGTGAGCATGGTAGTTTGCTGGATAGCATCAATGCGACTTGTGGTTACGATGATGAGGTGGAAAAGTCTCTTCATGATGTGTTGACAACCTTTAAAGAAACTCAAACTTGGTGATACGTTATGGCTGCTGGTAAAGAGATTCGAACCCAGATAGACAGTATTAAAAAAACGCAGAAAATTACCAAAGCCATGGAGCTGGTGGCGGCAAGTAAAATGCGTCGCGCCCAGGATCGCATGACAACCACGCGGCCCTATGCGACGAAAACACTCCAAGTGATCCACCACTTGGCGAACTGCGACTCGGAGTATCGTCATGCTTACTTAACGGTTCGAGAAGTTAAGCGTGTGGGGATGGTTGTGGTAAGTTCTGACCGTGGCTTGTGCGGCGGCTTGAATAACATTTTGCTTAAAAAAGCACTGCAAAAAATGCAGCAGTGGCAGCAACAAGATGTTGAAATTGATCTCTGTTTGATTGGTAAAAAAGCAGGATCTTTTTTCAAACGATATGGCGGTAACATTGTAGCCCATGTATCTGATTTAGGAGATACGCCTCAGCTGACGGATTTGATTGGCGTGGTTAAAGTGATGTTGGATAAATATGAAAATGGTGAATTAGACGCTATTCACGTTGGATATAATGAGTTTGTCAATACCATGACACAAACTTCAAAAGTGCAACAACTATTGCCGCTAGAGGTTGTTAAAGATGAGTCCAGTAAATATCATTGGGACTACATTTATGAGCCTGATGCAAAAGAACTCTTGGATTCATTGCTAAAGCGTTACATTGAATCCCAAGTGTACCAATCTGTGGTTGAAAATATCGCCAGTGAACAGGCATCAAGAATGGTCGCAATGAAGAGCGCCACAGATAATGCAGGTAATTTAATCGATGAGTTGCAGTTGGTTTATAACAAAGCCAGACAGGCAATTATCACTCAAGAAATTGCTGAGATAGTCTCAGGGGCTGCAGCAGTTTAATCCTTAGAATAAAAGAGGTTTTATCCATGAGCGTGGGACAAGTTGTACAAGTTATCGGAGCTGTCATTGACGTTGAGTTTCCTCGGGATGCAGTTCCCAAAACTTATGATGCGTTGGTGATTTCAGAAGCTAACTTAACCTTGGAAGTGCAGCAGCAGCTGGGAGATGGTGTGGTGAGAACCATTGCTATGGGCCAATCTGAAGGTATCCGACGGGGACTTGCTGTAGAAAATACCGGAGCGCCTATTAGTATTCCTGTGGGAACCAACACTCTTGGGCGTATCATGGATGTCTTGGGTAATCCCATTGATGAAAAAGGGCCTATCGACGGTGACAAGTGGCCTATTCACAGAGCTGCGCCCTCTTTTGAAGAATTGGCAGCATCTCAAGAAATCCTTGAAACAGGTATTAAAGTTATCGACTTAGTTTGTCCTTTTGCGAAAGGGGGTAAAGTGGGTTTGTTTGGTGGAGCGGGTGTCGGCAAAACCGTTAATATGATGGAGCTAATTCGTAACATTGCTATTGAGCATAGTGGTTACTCTGTATTTGCTGGTGTGGGTGAACGTACCAGAGAGGGGAATGACTTCTACCTTGAAATGACAGAGTCCAAAGTTATCGACAAAGTGTCTCTCGTTTATGGACAAATGAATGAGCCTCCTGGTAACCGTTTACGTGTTGCGCTAACCGGTTTAACTATGGCGGAAAAATTCCGTGATGAAGGCCGTGATGTCTTGCTTTTTGTGGATAATATTTACCGTTATACCCTTGCTGGAACGGAAGTGTCGGCGCTACTTGGACGTATGCCGTCTGCGGTGGGTTATCAGCCCACATTGGCTGAAGAAATGGGTGCATTACAAGAGCGAATTACGTCTACCAAAACAGGTTCGATTACCTCGATTCAAGCGGTATATGTGCCTGCGGATGATTTAACGGATCCGTCTCCTGCAACAACCTTTGCTCACTTAGATGCGACGGTGGTCTTGTCGCGACAAATTGCAGAGCTAGGAATTTATCCTGCTATTGACCCATTGGATTCAACCAGCCGTCAGCTAGATCCGCAAATTATCGGTCAAGAACATTATGATACCGCTCGTGCAGTACAGCAAACATTGCAACGCTATAAAGAGTTGAAAGACATTATTGCTATTTTGGGTATGGACGAGCTTTCCGAAGAAGATAAATTAACCGTAACACGTGCGCGTAAAATACAGCGCTTCCTCTCACAACCTTTCTTTGTGGCGGAAGTCTTTACGGGAACCCCCGGTAAGTATGTTTCTGTGAAAGATACGATTCGCGGATTTAAAGCCATTATCGCTGGTGAAGTGGATCATCTTCCAGAGCAGGCATTTTATATGGTCGGCGGTATTGAAGAAGCTATTGAAAAAGCGAAAGAACTATAACCCCTTAATCGAGGCGAAGTCATGGCTATAACGCTACATGTTGATATCGTGAGTGCTGAGCGGGAAATATTTTCCGGGCGTTGTGACATGGTTGTCGCCAGCGGAGTTTGGGGAGAGCTTGGAATCGCTCCTGGGCATATGCAAATGTTGACCAAACTTCAGCCTGGGCAAATTCGATTAAACCTGGCAGATGGTGGTGAAGAGTTGTTCTATATCTCTGGAGGCTTTTTAGAAGTGCAGCCAACGATGGTCACTGTTTTGGCTGATACCGCAGAGCGGGCTGCGGATTTGGATGCCGCTCAAGCGGAAGAATCTATGCGTTTGGCCCAAGAGATGCTTCAAGATAAACAGCAAGAGCTAGATTATGCTAAAGCACTCTCAGAAGCGGCTAGAGCGGCGGCTCAGCTGAAAGTCATTCGACAATTGCGCGCACGGATGAAATAGTTCGTTTTAGGCTACATTTCCGGTTAGAATATGTGCAAAAATAACGGTGCAGCTTGTCTATTTGCACCCTATCTGCTGATAAGTTATGCTCCGGTGCATGGGCCGTTTTTCCTATCGACTAACATAGAGTAATATCCAGATGGAACTTAGTGTCATTATTTTAGCTGCGGGTGCAGGCCAGCGAATGGCCGTGAATCTACCTAAGGTGCTACACAGACTCGCAGGAAAGACGCTTTTAGAGTGGGTAGTCCGCCGTGTTGAAGCCCTTCAGCCGGCTCATATTCATGTGGTCTATGGCCATTGTGGTGATCAAGTTCGAAGTGAACTGCCCTGCCTCGATGTGAATTGGGTTTACCAAGAACAGCAATTGGGCACTGGCCATGCAGTTAAGCAAGTGGTTCCTCATCTAAAAGATAATCAATTAGTCTTAATTCTTTTTGGTGATGTGCCACTGATTTCCACGGATACTTTGAAAGCTCTTTTACGAGCAACTCCCAAAAATGGTGTGGGTCTGTTGGTCGCTGAGGTGGATGACCCCCATGGCTTAGGCCGTATTATTCGCAACCAAGCCGGTGATATTTTGGCTATTGTTGAAGAAAAAGATGCGACGGTTGAGCAGCGAAAAATTAACGAAATTTTTACGGGCATTATGGCCGTTCCAGCTTCGAAGTTGAGTGGTTGGCTAGAGCGGTTAAAAAATGATAATGCTCAGGAAGAGTTTTATTTAACAGATGTCCCCTCTATGGCTATCGAAGAAGGCTATTTGGTGACTCGGATCCCAGCCCTTTGCCAAGAAGAAATTCAAGGGATCAATACTAAAGTTCAGTTAGCCCATCTGGAACGCTATTATCAACAAACACTTGCTGAAACGCTTATGCTCCAAGGGGTGAGTATTTTAGATCCAAAACGTTTTGACGTGAGAGGGGAGATAAAAATCGGCCAGGATGTGGTGATCGATATCAACTCGATTTTTGAAGGCACCGTAGAAATCGGCAATAATTGCCAAATTGGCCCTAATTGTGTGTTGCGTGATGTGACCTTAGAGGATGGCGTTGTGATTAAAGCAAACTCTATCCTTGAAGAGTCAGTAGTGGAAGATAATTGTGTTATTGGGCCTTTTGCCCGGCTGCGCCCAGGAACTCATTTAGAAAAAAATGCCAGAGTTGGAAATTTTGTAGAAATTAAACAATCCACTATCGGTGTTGGCAGCAAAGTGAATCACCTTAGCTATATTGGTGATACACAAATCGGTCATGAGGTTAATGTGGGAGCTGGCACTATCACCTGTAATTACGATGGTGTAAATAAACACACGACCATTATTGAAAATCATAGCTTCATTGGTTCTGGCACGCAGTTAGTTGCTCCTGTGGTTATTCAAGAAGGTGCGACTATTGGAGCCGGTTCGACCATTACGAAGAATGCTGCTCCAGGGCAGCTGACATTAAGTCGTGCAGAGCAAACGACCCTACCCCACTGGCAACGTCCTAGTGAAGGAGGAGAATAAATGTGCGGAATCGTAGGTGCTTGCGCTCAGCGTGATGTTGCGGTTATTTTACTGGAAGGTTTGAAGCGCTTAGAGTATCGTGGCTACGATTCAGCGGGTATTGCAATTTTAGATGATAACCAAAATATTTCTCGGCTAAGAACTCTAGGAAAAGTTAATCAGCTTATTGAAGCCTATGAAAAGCAACCTTTGCTAGGGCGCACGGGTATTGCACATACTCGTTGGGCAACCCACGGGAAACCCAGTGAGCTAAATGCTCACCCCCATCTTTCGAATGATCAAATCGCAGTTGTCCATAATGGTATTATTGAAAATCATGAGCAGTTACGAGATGAATTAGTTGCAGCAGGCTATCAGTTGACATCTGAAACAGATACAGAAATTGTCGTACATCTCATCCACCAGCAGCTAGAATTCACTCAGGATTTCCTCAAAGCGGTTCAATGTGTGGTAAAAAAATTGCGCGGAGCTTTTTCTTTAGCTATTACCGACAGCGGACATCCTGGGCGGATTATTGCCGTTCGTTGTGGTAGCCCTTTAGTGCTTGGAATTGGGATCGGTGAATTATTTGTGGCTTCAGATTGTTTGGCATTAATGCCCGTTACTCAGCGATTTGTTTATTTAGAAGAAAATGATACGGTAGATATTCAATTAAAAGGTTATCAAATTTATGATAAAGATGATCAGGCTATTGAGCGAGTCATTGAAACCATCGATCTCAACCGAGATGTTGCCGAGAAAGGTGAGTTTCGGCATTTTATGCAAAAAGAAATTTACGAGCAACCCAAGGCGGTTCTCGATACCCTAGAATCACGATTAGGTGATACCTGTATCTACAAAGATTTTTTGGGTGATACGGCGAAGGATGTATTTTCTCAAGTGCAAAATATTCATATTGTGGCTTGTGGCACAAGTTATCATGCAGGATTGGTCGCTCGTTATTGGTTGGAGAGCATTGCTAAGATTAGTTGTCAGGTTGAAATAGCCAGTGAATATCGCTATCGAGAAAAAGTGATACCTGAAAATACACTTTTTATTTGTATTTCCCAATCTGGAGAAACCGCTGATACGCTGGCCGCGCTGCATCAAGCAAAAGGGTTAAATTATCTATCCACTCTTGGGATCTGTAATGTTGCTCAAAGCTCTTTAGTCAGAGAGGCAGAATTGGTTTTCATGACCCGTGCGGGTGTTGAAATCGGTGTTGCATCCACCAAAGGCTTTACCACGCAACTGGTTGCCTTATTATTACTTACGCTGACTTTCGATAGTCAGCATGAGGATTTAAGTACTTTTATTTCACAGGTAAAAACCTTGCCTGAACTTATAAAAAGTGTTTTAGCGTTAGATGAAAATATTCGCCTGTTAGCAGAGAATTTTGCGGATAAGCAGCATGCATTATTTTTGGGACGAGGTATTGAATATCCTATTGCTTTGGAAGGGGCGTTAAAATTAAAAGAATTATCTTATATTCATGCAGAAGCTTATCCTGCCGGAGAACTCAAACACGGGCCTCTGGCATTAGTCGATGATCAAATGCCTGTGGTGGCAGTGGCTCCTAATGATCAACTCTTGGAAAAATTGAAGTCGAATCTTCAAGAAGTCCAAGCTCGGGGAGGAGAACTCTTTGTTTTTGCTGATCGGGAAGCGGCCCTTAGTGAGAGTGGCCATTTTCATGTTATTTCTATGCCCAAGGTGCCACCTATTTTATCCCCGATTATTTATACAATTCCATTACAGTTGCTCGCTTACCACGTAGCAGTCATAAAGGGAACCGATGTGGATCAACCGAGGAATTTGGCAAAATCTGTTACTGTGGAGTGATTAAAGTGTAAGGAGTATACACAATGGCACTGGATAATTTGAATAACATACAAGGTAACGTCGAAGGTGAGACACTAAAATTATATAATATGACGCTGACGCTCGGTGGGTTAGCAGGTTTGTGTAATAATATAGATAAGGCAATTTGTACCTTGGATATAGAAGGTTGTTTGTTTGAAGACAACTTTACTAAAAAATCTAGCCTTACGGCTTTAACCATGGTTTTAAAAACCAACCCGCATATTAAAATATTACGTTTTATCAATAATGATTATAAAGAAATGGATGGCTTTATTCGTTTTCTGGGTATGAACTATAATAATAATACGTTGGAATCGATGACGTTTTGTGTTGATACATTTACGGAAGAAGAAAAAAATAATTTAATTAAAAAAGCTCAAGAAATTATTAACGAACCGAAAGTTTTAGTATTTCTACAAATATATTCACCGAACAAAGAAATAGACTTTGAGTATTCCAAAGAAGAGCTTGAAGAAAAAAGTGAAGAAGAACAATCAGTTCAAGGCCCCCCCCCTTTTGATCAAAATAAATTTAATGATAAAATTAAGCAATTAAAAATTAATATTATTTCAAGTAAATTATCTTTAGAAAATCCGAAACAGCATGCAACGATAGTTGGTTTAATTACGCCCTTTATTTCAGATGAATTAAACTCTATTACGGAAGTCCTTGAATTTGCTAAATGTATCGGTATTGGAAGTAAAAACAACCCTGGAATGGATGGTGATCTTCTTAAGTTGCGTAAACGTAAGCGATTAGGACTTTTGTTTTATAAATTCCGAGAAACCGATGATTCACAGGTTATTGCAGAACATTGTATTACTAAGGCACTGGGGTTTTGTGACACAAACCGTGCAACAGAAGATGAAAAGCAAGCCTTCAGTGATTTTCTTAAAATCAAAATTGCTCGCAAGAAGAAAAGCGAGGTGAGGCAAGATGCTTTAAAACATTTGGATGGATTAGGGCTCAGATGAATGCTCAATCCTAGGAGGCGAGCATTCACCGTAAGAGCCTATTCTACCAGTGACAAGTCTATTTTAATGGAGTTGCAAAACTCCAGCAATGGTGGTCATCATCAAGGATGCTACACATCCTGTCGCCCCAAAAAGTGTCTTGGGGTTCCATGTTAGATTGACCACCCTCGGCAATGGCTTTTTGATAGAAGGCATCTACATCCTCGCAGTATACGTATAAACCAACGGGAGAGTGATTTTCTGTATTAACAGGTGCTTTTGCTGGGTTTCCACAAGTGCCTTCAGCACCCATCATGATCACAGCACCATTGTAACGCATTTCAACATGGATGGTTTTTCCTGCATCATCTTTACTGGATTCTGCTAATGTAAAACCAAAAGCCCGTTGGTAAAAATCTGCGGCTTTATCTGGATCAACAACAGTTAAATAAGGGGAAACCCAAGGGAAATCATTTGGGGGTAGTTTAGACATGGTAAAACTCCTTTTATGTGTATACTTGGTGCAGTATATATTATCCTAGAATCTATACTGAAAAGCGACTAGGATGGTGTTGGAAAACCCTCTTGACCTCCTGGGCAAAAGGTGACTTTATAGGTTGCCACGTTATTACTCATAGAATCCACATCACAGGTAAAGGTGCTGGCTTTATCATCGAAGGGATAGGTATAGGTGGTCGGACAGGCGGCTTTGGCCCAGGTGAGTGTGGGCAGAATGTTTGTTTGCCAAGCAGTGTTGCTGGGTGGATCACATTGCTGAACCGTGGGCGCGCCAGGCATTAAAATTCCTTCATCTTGCCAGTTACGACAGCCACAGCAGTTGCTATCGGCTCCATCAGTATAACAAGATCCGATTGCTGTGACTCCCGCAGGGCTTTTACACTGAAAGAGATTGACTAAGGTTACCGTATTAAAGGGAGCGGGCATTCCTGCATTTTGTGTACAGTCAAAAGAGGGGGCAACATAGCTTGTGTTTAATGCACATATTTGGTTGGGAGACCAATACCCTAAAAATTTACCACAGGTCGCTTGGGTAGAGCCTGCTAAAATGCCTTGTAATGATAAACCGCAAACTTCTCCAGAGGTCGTACATATGGCGTCGGATGCACAATTGGTACCTCCTTGAGGTACGTTGCGATAAAGATTAGATGGCGTGGTGTAAACCCAAGAACAACCCCCTAAGCCATTGACCGTATTGAGATTGCCAGCGGTGCCACAGGTAAATGGATTCATTGAGTCAACACTGGCATTTGTTGGCTCAATAGAAACGGGTATATTAATACCATTGATGACCGTGACATCATAAAAATCTGATTGGCTATCATTGAGTGTGAACTCAGCGAGGGTCGCCGGAGGGCTAAATCCCGTGCTAGGGTTACATCCTGTATCGCCACCGTCACAGTCTGCGGTTTCGCAGGTTGTGGATGTACAGCTGGTGCGACCGGCAAATCCCCCACTCCATACAATATCAATACCATTATCAAATTTGGGAATGGATAATGTGTTCGACTGTCCGTTCGATAGTTGATAGGTACTATTATTAGGCTCGGGATTATTCCAGAAACATTGACTAATTCCTCCGGTGACAATACAGGTTTGACCATCATAGCAATCGGCATTAGTGTTGCAAATGGTGGGTTGAGCTTGGGTACCTATTCGGCTGTTGGCAGAACCTCCGCTGATCCCAATCCAAATATCAAAAGAGCATTCATTGGTAAAGGTGAAATTCCTAGCCGTGCTAGTAACACCAAATAGCACAGGATCGGATGTGATGGTTGCTGCGCTAGGATTATATTCTAAGGTAAAAACCCCATTAACCACTCCCGGATTCGTTTGGGACTGGAGTGTTAATGTAATATGACAAGTACCATTAGCGGGAATCATGCTATTACAATCATTGGTTGAAGTGCTGGTAATAACCGACGATGTGGGAGATAAAAAGGCACCATTGATTTTAGCCGGTAAAGTCGTTGAGGTATTTTGTACCGTATATACGATATTTTGAGACGCATTTAAATTCATCCGTTGAGGGCTGGGTTGTTGAGTGAAATTGAGTTGAGGAGGCAGTAAACCATTAATGGTAAATTGCAGAGGTGTCGAAAGATTGATATGCCTATCACCATAATTAACATTTAATATTTCAGAGACATTTCCTGCGGCGGAATGAGAAAAAATATTGGTGGTAATCGTGCAGGTTCCTTTGGGAGGTATGAGGCTGTTACAGTTATTGGTTGATTGAATATCCACAAGTGCTGTTGCAGGATCTAATATAATATCGTTAATAGGGATAGCATGGGTTGGGACATTACTTTTCACAATCATAGTCACCGATTGAGCGTGATTGGGTGCCATGATCTGAGGCAGAGGCAGCGTAACCCATTCTAATACAGGCGTCGTTGCAAAGGCGCTGCTATATAATACCGTTAACAACATGATGCAAAATATTTTCTTCATAATAAATCCTTTTAACTTATGGTGTAGTTAATCCCTGCAATAATAGATTGGGTGCGCAGTTTCACATGCAGAGGTTTCAGCAAAACAATATTGCCCGATCGAGATGATTCAAAATCGCCTAAATCGGCATATTGATATTGCAGTGTCCCGGAAATATTTTTTGAAAAGGGAATATGAATTCCTCCACCAATGTCATAGGCCAGTTCATTATTTTTTTTGTTTGACAAATGTATTCCACCATCAGGGGTGGGTGTTATGGGGTTGTCTTGATAACCCACGCGATTCACTGCAAGCCCGACGCCACCCTTCGCAAAAATTTCAAAATGCTTAAAGGGTGTGGAAAAATCCCACTCGTTGGTGAGTATCACGCGAGTGCTTTTCACATCCAGTTTGTAATGATAGTTATCGAATGCGGGGAGATCATATTGCAATACCCGGCCTGTGTTTTTAAGATGCTCTAAATGAAAGATATCGAGGCCAAAGCGTATGGTGCGATTTTTTTCCTGAATATACGGGAATGCCACCCCGCCACCGAGTAAGTATTTATTGGAATATTTGTCTCCATTAAAAATATCGGTTTCAAGGGCTGAAAGGATCATACGATTGACGCGAGTCTCGGCATTGGAGACTCCCGCGTAGAGGCTAAGGGTTGTGCCAGACGGTATGTTATGGGCGGCAAAGGTGTTTTTTTGATAACCCAGAACAAAGAGAGATGATATAAAAAAAATGATATATAAACGATGCAGTTGAACTATTTTTCCACAATCCATATTACCAATCCATGGTTTTCATGTTTAAGTCGACGATAGAGCTAGTTTACAGGGATCTTCATTAGGATCAAGTTTGTTCTTAATTCGAGCAGTATGTGGTTGCCTTGTCATACTATCGTTGTAATCGATAACCTAGATTTTAGACAATCTAACAGATGAGTGCTGAAAATTGCTATCCTATCTGAGCCAACTATATTATGATAAACAAGTCATTCAGATGAATTCATAGGAGATTTGTATAAGTGACTACAAGACATCGATTTTACAGGGAGCATAAGCTCATTATTGCTTTAGTTAACGATGTGACAAGATTAATAGCAAAGACAAATTTCTGCAAAGATGATCAAATTCAAATATTAAAAAAGCAACTTACAAGCCTAACTTCACTATTAAAAGCGCATGCAGAGCATGAAGAAAATGCCTTTCATGTTTTGCTAGAGGCGAAAGGTTCGATAGTGCATCAAGAAATATCTGATGACCACGAAAAACACTTGGTACTATTCTCAAATTGGGACTTTGCTCTCAATAGCATACTTGCTATTGATGATCCAGAAACAAGAGTTGAGCAAGGATACCAATTCTATCTTACTTTTCGTGAATTTGATGCAAATAATTTACACCATTTAAATATAGAGGAAACAGTAATAATGTCAGAACTACAGCGATTGTATTCTGATGCTGAATTAGAAGCAGTAGAGGCAAAAACCTATAAAAAAAATGAAATGACTCCTGACGCAATAATAGAAATGATGAAAGTCTTGTTTCCATATATGGAACTCCATGATTACCAAGCATTTCTCAGTGAAATATATAATTGCGTGCCTGATAAATTTGATACGGCATTTAATGGAATAATTAATGCAACCACAGACGCGGGCAAACCGATTTTAGACCCTAAAGAGATCTGTCAATTAGTGTCGTTTTTTTCTTGAAATTTTAAACCGGTCATTAATAAATATAAAATTTTATTTATACATGGCAGATAACAGGATCGTTAGGTGAATAATGGGTTCTATCTTTAGAGCCTTTAAAATTAAAGTGTTCATTTTACCTAAGCGCAGCTATTTGGCTAACGCGTAAAATGACACTTTTACAGTTTAAGGTGATGAATGAATAATTTTCTGATTTCGTTTGCTTTTGTACTCTTATATGGTTCAGGTTTTATCGCGGCCAAAATCGGGGTGGCCTATGCGGATCCACTTGTTTTTTTAGCACTTCGCTTTGTGTTAGCCGGTGCTGTTTTAGCAATTATTTGCTTACTCATGAGAAAAATAAAACCAGTTGATATTAAAGTCATTTGCCACCAGATGGTGGCAGGTACTTTTTTAATTGGCTTATTTTCAGTGGGCGTTTTTGTTTCTATTGATCAGGGGACATCACCAGCGATATCATCACTCATCATTTCTTTTCAGCCGCTGTTGGTTGCCTTGGTTTGCTATTTTTTATGGCAAGAACCCATTAGCCGTAAAACGTGGTATGGTCTTTTATTAGGGCTGCTGGGAGTGACTGCAATCCTTTTTAATGAGCTTGGGGAAACACCCTTATTTGGATTATTGATGTCGTTTATTGGCTTAGTAGGTTTAACCGTAGGTAGCTTATACCAAAAGCGATTTTGCACTAAGGTCAGCATTTTCACTGCTGGGATGATTAATAGCCTTACGGCATCACTGCTTTGCTTTATTTTGTTATTCTGTTTTCCTGTCACTATGCCACAATGGAATATTAAATTCCTAGGGGCTTTATTTTGGATGTCATTTATTGTTTCCGTGTGTGCGCTCAGTCTTTTCTATATCTTAGTTAAAAGAAGATCCATTAGCCAGATATCGAGTTTATTCTATTTGATGCCTGTAAGTACTTTGCTACTATCAGCACTATTTTTTGACAAACATATCAATGGATTCAGTGCGGCTGGAGTGATGGTTACGGCCCTAGGTATGTTTTTTATTAATAACACAAATCCGAAGGAAACAACACAAGTGCTTGAGTCAATATCAATAGGGAAATGAGCTTAACTTGCTTACAAGGATCCCCATTAGGATCAGGCTTGATCTTAATTCAAGCATCCTGTACTGTGGAAGCTATGGTACGAATATTTCTCATTTTTTTGGTTTTAACATTACTCACCTCCTGTGCAACTCCTGTGCCTCAGCATACTCAGGATATTTGTCAGGTTTTTTTACAAAATCCAAAATGGTACAAAGCTGCCAGGCGAAGTGAAAAAAAATGGGGTGTCCCTATTCCTGTGCAAATGGCTATTATCCATCAAGAATCACATTTTACTGCCAAGATTAAACCCGAGCGTCAGCAACTACTGGGAGTGATTCCTTGGACTCGACCTTCATCTTCCAAAGGATATACCCAGGCATTGAAAATCACTTGGAAAAATTATGAAAAAAATATAGGTAAAAATCGCAGCCGCTCTGATTTTAGTGCGGCGACGGATTTTGTGGGTTGGTATGGTGATCAAGCCTATCGACGAGCTGACATTCCAAAAAATAATACGTACGCACTTTATTTGGCGTACCATGAAGGGATCGGTGGTTATCAAAAAGAGACTTATTTGAAAAAGAAATGGCTGATCCATGTGGCGAAAAAAGTAGAGCTGCAAGCCGATACTTACCGTTGGCAACTACAAAAATGTGAAAAGCGTTTTCAGCGTAAAAAGTTTTTTTGGGGCTTGTCGTAATTGCTCAGCTGTTTTTTCCCCCTGCTATTGATCTCTTGATATATGTTGCGAAACCCACATTTTGATGAGTGAAGTCCTGGTAACTCCAATTTTTGCCGCTTCGAGATCAACACATTCAAGAATATTTTTAGGAAAATCAATACTAATTCTCTGAACGGGATAGCGCGCTTTTGCAGACTTCAAGTTAAGATGCTCAGTAACATCACCGTTTTCAAACATTTCATCAAAGTCTACTGTTTTAATGTTTTTGGTTTTTGATGTGCTCATAATATATTTTCTCCTCAGATTTTCTGCTTCGCCTAGCAGAGATTAAGCGGATTGTTGATCCTCGTTTAGTAAAAATGCACGAATATAGTTTCTCGTTCATTTTACCAATCAACATCGATCTAGGTTCGCCAACTGTTTTTGCCTGCAATTCAACTGAAATCCCATGCCATAGTTCACAGGCACACTCTAAACTAAGACCGTGTTTCACCTTATTGGCTTCAGACTTAATTGGATCAAACTCAAATTTCATATAATAATTGTACTAAAGTAATGCCAAAATTACAACATTTTGCTCTTTTTATTTGCTATGGCCAGATAAAAATGAGGGGAACCTTAATAGGGCGCGGTAGAATAAGCTGCTGAAACGCCCTCTCTTGCTATAAACAAGCATTTTTCGTGTCTCAGCATATTCGGGATATTTGTTAGATTTTTTACAAAAGCCAACATGCGAAAAGCGTTTTCAGCGTAAAGTTTTTTCTAGGATTGTCTTAGTGCTTTTAAGAGGTCAATTTTTTGATTTTAAAAAACAGATAGGGTATTCCCTGTAACACCACAGCAAGGCAGAGTATTAGAATCACTGCATAAATAGGTGCAAAAAATATTACAATGGCACTTTGGGGATCGAGGTGCGCGATAAAGCTACCATAATAAAGGTACAGTACTAAGATTATCGTGAGTATAATTTCTAATGTGGTGATAGATAAAAAGTAACAGGATTTTTTAGATAGTTGATTGATAAAAAATAAAAGCACGAAGGGGATGGCATTATACCCTGTAGATAACATAAATATAAAAAAGTCCTCAAAAGAACCAAAGAGATCGCCAAAATAGGCGAGAAATCCAACAGGAATTGCCAAGCCTAGGAGTAATAGATATTGATTGATGTGAAAGAGTTTTTTCATGGTATTTAAAAATCTCCCCATTGAAGTTGGAGTGCTGCGAGTGCTGCAACGGTGGCTGTTTCTGCGCGTAATATCCTGGGGCCGAGATTAACGATTTTCCAAGATAGGGCTTTCGCTTGTTCGATTTCGCCTTGACTAAACCCAGCCTCAGGCCCCAAAAGAGCACATGTCCTAGGAGAGGATATTTTATCTATGGTATTATCTCCTGATGGATCAAATAATATTCCAGGATCTTCACCTTGTTGTATCCAGTGAGAGTATGTGGTGGCTTCATGGAGAATAGGTAAATAAGTTCTGCCAGATTGTTCACAGGCGCTGATTATCACTTTTTCCCAATGGCTAATGCGCCTTTCAATTTGCTGAAATTTCACGGCGCATTTTTCTGTGATCACAGGGGTGATTTCTCTTACACCCAGTTCTACCGCTTTTTGTAACATCATATCCATTTTTTCACCTCGGGTGATCCCTTGGCCAAGATGAAGGTTGAGAGGCGATTCAATATTTTTATTGATGAATTCGTGGATTAGTACAATAGTTTCTTTGCGTAAAACGTCAGTGATTTCTCCTCGGTATTCACCTCCCTGCCCATTAAACAGTATCATTTTATCTTGTGGTTTTCTTCGAAGTACTCGACTGAGATGATGGTGGGCATTCTCTACCAAGCGGTGGGTTTGACCAACCGTAAGTTCGCAGGCTTGGTAGAGTCTCGGAATCATGGTTAATAACGATAGTGTTCGGCTTTGAAAGGGCCTTGGACAGAAACGCGAATGTAATCCGCTTGCTCTGGAGTGAGTTCGGTGAGTGTTACACCGAGCTTTTCAAGGTGTAGTCGTGCAACTTTTTCATCCAGCTGTTTGGGTAGTACGTAGACTTGATTCTGATAACGGCCTGTGTTTTCCCAAAGCTCGATTTGAGCGAGCACTTGGTTTGTGAAAGAAGATGACATCACAAAGCTGGGATGCCCTGTAGCACAGCCGAGATTAACCAGGCGACCTTGAGCTAAAATAATCAAGCGCTTGTTATCTGGGAAAATCACATGATCCACCTGGGGTTTAATATTTTCCCAAGCGTAAGCTTGTAATGATTCAATATCAATTTCATTATCAAAATGACCAATGTTACAAACGATGGCTTGATCTTTCATTTTCGCCATGTGGTCGTGGTTAATCACGTGCTTGTTTCCTGTAGCGGTAACGAAGATGTCCCCGAGCTTTGCCGCTTCATCCATGCTCACCACACGATAGCCTTCCATTGCCGCTTGCAGGGCGCAAATGGGATCGATTTCGGTGACGAGGATCGTCGCGCCTAATCCTTTGAGTGCTTGCACGCAACCTTTACCCACATCGCCGTAACCTAGGACTACGGCAATTTTTCCGGCGACCATCACATCGGTGGCTCGCTTAATTCCATCCACAAGGGATTCTCGGCAGCCGTATAGATTATCAAATTTAGATTTCGTTACAGAGTCATTGACATTGATAGCGGGGATTTTTAATTTGCCCTTCTCTGCCATTTCATACAAACGCATGACGCCGGTGGTGGTTTCTTCGGAAACTCCTTTGAGGTTGGCTAATATTTTGGGGTGTTTGTCGTGTACTATCTGGGTTAAATCACCCCCATCGTCTAGCAATATATTTGGCTGCCAACCGTCAGGGCCATTGATGGTTTGTTCGATACACCAATTGTATTCTTCTTCAGTTTCACCTTTCCAGGCAAAGATAGGGATCCCTGCTGCGGCCATGGCTGCTGCTGCGTGATCTTGAGTTGAAAAAATATTGCAAGATGCCCAACGAATTTCAGCGCCTAAAGCAATCAAGGTTTCCATCAGCACAGCGGTCTGAATGGTCATGTGTAAACAACCTGTGATCCGAGCGCCTTTTAAAGGTTGGTTTTTTCCAAATTCTGCTCGAAGGGCCATCAGTCCAGGCATTTGGGTTTCGGCAATCGCGATTTCTTTTCGCCCCCAATCTGCTAGGGTCAAATCAGCGATTTTATAATCTTGTTGTTGACTCATGGTTGTTGCGCTCTCTCGTTCCAATGTGGTTGTGCTCATGCTATTTCCTTTTTTTCATGGGACTTTTTTTTTAAACCTTGTGCCAGTAGCTCTGCCTTGTCTGTTTTTTCCCAGGTGAAGTCTGGCTCTTCTCGACCAAAATGGCCATAAGTTGCGGTTTGTCTGTAGATAGGACGTTTTAAATCTAACATCTTAATTAGCCCTTTAGGGCGTAAATCAAAATGTTCTCGGATTAAATCAATAATTTTGTGATTGTCAATTTTCCCGGTGCCGAAGGTGTCCACGCAAATGGAGGTCGGTTCTGCAACACCAATAGCGTAAGATACTTGTACTTCGCAGCGATCAGCAAGCTTGGCTGCTACGATATTTTTGGCAACATAACGGCAGGCATAAGCGGCAGAACGGTCAACTTTTGATGGATCTTTGCCGGAGAAGCAGCCTCCTCCGTGGCGGGCCATACCACCATAGGTATCGACGATAATCTTCCGCCCGGTAAGACCGCAGTCCCCCAAGGGGCCGCCCACTACGAAGCGTCCAGTGGGGTTAACCAGGTATTTAGTTTGTTTGTTGAGCCAGGCTTCAGGAAAGCAAGGCTTGATGATTTCTTCAATGACCGCTTCTTCCAAGTCTTTATGCTGGATTTCAGGGCAGTGTTGTGTGGAGAGTACCACGGTATCCACGTGACAGGGTTTGCCATTTTCGTACTGAAAGGTGACCTGACTCTTCGCGTCTGGACGAAGCCAGGTCAAGGTGCCATTCTTGCGTAGGTCAGCTTGGCGTTTGACCAAACGGTGAGCATAAGTAATAGGTGCTGGCATGAGTACGTCAGTTTCATTGGTGGCATAGCCAAACATCAATCCCTGATCACCTGCGCCTTGCTCGTGATTGTTTGCTTCATCTACTCCCCGAGCAATATCCAAGGATTGCTTACCGATGGCGGATAAAATCACGCAAGAACTCCAGTCAAAGCCCATGTCAGAATTAATATAGCCAATGCTTTTTATGACGCCCCGGGCAATTTCTTCAATATCTGCCCAAGCATGGGTGGATATTTCCCCGGCAACCAAGACCATCCCTGTTTTGACCAAGGTTTCACATGCGACCCTAGACTCTGGTTCTTGTTTGAGCAATGCGTCTAAAATGGCATCGGAAATTTGATCCGCGATCTTGTCCGGGTGTCCCTCGGACACGGATTCTGAGGTGAAAAGATAGCTATGGTTCATCGCTCTGTCCTTTTAGGGTCTATTTAGCTTGGGTAGCCAATGGTACGATATTTTTCTAAAAGAGTAAAAAAAACCGCCAAAAAAATTGGCGGTTTAAATCAAGGAAGAGTTACCCACTTTTTAGGGTAAGTTGTGACTTCACGGTTTGCTATTATCGATTAAAATTAGTGTGTTCGTTATCTATAGCACTATCGAGGAGAATTTGACTATTATCGGAACCTGCTGTCAGAGGCAAATAGGCTTCTTTGCTGTTAATATCTAGTCGGTGGCCGCTCGTCGGCTGGGTTTGCCGGTATTGGCTGTAATTATCTCGGTACTCAGATCGAGTCTGGTCGGATTGGTGAAAGTTATAGCGATTACTGGAGGTATTGGTACGAGTGCGGTTCATTCCATATAGGCCCGCACCTTTATTGTCGTCCTGCCGATCACGGTCTTCGGATTCAATTCCGTTGTTTAGCTTAGCTTCGCGCCTTTGCTCCCGAGCTTGGCGGGGTTTTCGATAGGGATGTGGCATTTTTTGGTCTCCTTTAAACATATGTTATTTGCGAGAGGTTTCCTTCTCTCACCATTTAACTATAGAGTTTAGCGGAAAATACAGCCTTGTCGATGGGTAAATTCAGGAATTTTGTAACAATTTATCAGAAAATTGGAAAATCATTTGCCCAAAGGGTCAAGCTGAGAGAAAATACAGCCTCCCACAAACGATCTGATGAGAAAATCAGGAGAACAAAATGCTTTCCCGTCGTCATTTAGCAAATGCCATCCGTGCTTTGAGCATGGATGCTGTACAAAAAGCAAACTCTGGTCACCCTGGAATGCCAATGGGAATGGCTGATATTGCAGAGGTGCTTTGGAATGATTTTTTATGCCATAACCCCGTGGATCCCAAATGGGTCAATCGGGATCGATTTGTGGTTTCCAATGGTCATGGTTCTATGCTGTTATATTCTTTGTTGCATCTTTCAGGGTACGATCTAAGCATAGACGAATTGAGAAATTTTCGCCAACTTCATTCTAAGACTCCCGGTCATCCGGAATATGGCATGACACCGGGTATTGAGACTACCACAGGGCCTCTAGGTCAAGGTTTAGCCAATGCTGTGGGCATGGCCATGGGCGAAAAGCATATGGCGAGCCAATTCAATCGCTCAGGTCATGAAATCATTGACCATTATACTTATGTCTTTTGCGGTGATGGCTGTTTGATGGAAGGTATTTCCCATGAAGCCTGTTCTCTAGCCGGGACACAAAAATTGGGGAAATTGATCTTGTTTTGGGATGATAATTCTATTTCCATTGACGGCAAGGTCGAAGGTTGGTTTACAGATGATACGCCTAAGCGCTTTGAATCTTACGGATGGCAAGTGATCCGAGATGTGGATGGTCACGACAGTGCCTCTATCAAGCAAGCTATTAGTGATGCCAGGGAAGACCACGATAAACCTACCTTAATCTGTTGCAAAACCGTCATTGGCTTTGGTGCGCCGAATGCTGCGGGTAGCCATACCTGTCACGGTGCGCCTTTAGGTGATGAAGAAATTGCCAAGGCGAAGACACAGCTTGACTGGCACCATGGGCCTTTTGAATTGCCTACGGATGTGATGGATGGTTGGAATGCTCGTACTCAGGGAGAACAGGCACAAGTACAGTGGGAGGTGGGCTTTGCCGCTTACCAAACAGCGCATCCTGAATTAGCCCTTGAATTTCAACGCCGGACAAGCCAAGGATTACCTGAGGGCTGGCAGCAGCATGCGGAGAGTTACATTCGTCAGTGCCATGAAAATGGAAGTGATATGGCGACCCGTAAAGCATCTCAACATTGTTTGAATGCTTATGCGAGCCAATTGCCGGAGATGGTAGGTGGCTCAGCGGATTTAACAGGTTCTAATTTGACCAACTGGAAAGGTTCTGAAGCCATGACAGGGGATCATCCCGGCGGCAATTATCTTCACTACGGTGTGAGAGAATTTGCTATGAGCGCGGTGATGAATGGGTTGGCCCTTTACGGAAGCTTTATTCCCTATGGCGGCACGTTTTTAGTCTTTGCCGACTATGCCCGTAATGCCGTGCGTATGGCGGCATTAATGCAGCAGCAAGTGGTGTTTGTTTATAGTCATGATTCCATTGGACTTGGAGAAGATGGCCCAACCCACCAAGCGATTGAGCATGCAGCTATGTTGCGTTTAACGCCGAATATGTCGGTGTGGCGTCCAGCGGATGATGTGGAAACTGCTGTGGCTTGGCGTTGCGCTATTGAGCGTCGGCAAGGGCCAACGAGTTTATTGTTGTCCAGACAAACCTTGCCTCACTTAACCCGCAATGAGCAGCAATTACAAGCGGTTGAACGAGGAGGATATACGATCTTTGAGGGGGATGGAAAACCCGATTTAATTTTCATTGCAACAGGATCGGAGGTGCATCTTGCGGTTGACGCGGCGAGAGTGCTGGCGAAGGATGGATATTGTATCCGAGTGGTCTCTATGCCCTGCACGGATACCTTTGATAGCCAGGAAGCTGAGTATCGAGAAAGTATTTTACCTGCTCACGTGACAAAAAGAATTTCCGTGGAAGCAGGAGCGAAAGATTATTGGTACAAATATGTTGGATTAGAGGGAAAAATCATCGGGATGGATCGATTTGGCGAATCTGCCCCAGGGAATGAGTTATTTACATTTTTCGGTTTCACCACAGAGAATCTTGTGAAAGAAGCTTTGTTATTATTAGGAGGAAATGCACAGTGACAATTAAAGTTGCGATCAATGGTTTTGGACGTATTGGACGTAATATTTTACGAGCTATCTATGAATCAGCTCATGGTGATCAAATTCAAGTGGTTGCCGTGAACGATTTGGGCAACGTACACACCAATGCTCACCTACTAAAATATGATACCACCCACGGAAAATTTTCTGGAGAGGTTGCTGTAGACGGAGATAATTTAATCGTGAATGGCACGTCTATTCGGGTTTGTGCTGAGAGGGATCCAAGGCAATTGCCTTGGGGTGAATTAGGTGTTGATGTTGTTTATGAATGCACCGGATTTTTTACCAGTCGAGAAAGAGCATCAGCTCACCTTGAAGGGGGTGCTAAAAAAGTTATTATTTCAGCTCCTGGTGGTAACGATGTGGATGCAACCATTGTCTACGGTGTGAACCACGAAATATTAACAAGCGATCATACGATAATTTCTAATGCATCTTGTACAACTAATTGTTTAGCACCTATTGTGAAGCCTTTGCTTGATACCGTGGGTATCGAAAATGGGCTTATGACGACGATCCATGCTTATACCAATGATCAAGTGTTAGTGGATTCTAATCATTCTGATTTGCGTCGCGCTCGTTCTGCGACTCATTCGATGATCCCAACCAAAACGGGTGCTGCGGCTGCTGTAGGGTTGGTGATACCAGAACTTAATGGAAAGTTAGATGGCTTTGCTATTCGTGTGCCAACCATTAATGTTTCTGTTGTTGATTTAACCTTTGTTTCTAAAAAACCAACCAGCATTGATGAAGTGAATGCTATTGTGCGCGATGCTGCGGATGGTATGCTGAAGGGCATTTTGGCTTATAACGACGATCCGTTAGTTTCTGTAGACTTTAACCATAATCCTGCGTCGTCTATCTTTGATGCGACCCAGACTCGAGTCATTGACAATACGGTGAAAGTATTGTCTTGGTACGATAACGAATGGGGCTTTTCAAACCGTATGCTTGATACGACATTGGCATTAATGAATGCCTAAATGTTGTCTTTTAAGTGAAAGGCCCCGTTTTTTCAAACAGGAGTACTGATGACCTTAACGACCATGCAAGACATCGCGTTAGCGGGTAAGATCGTGTTAATTCGGGAAGATTTTAATGTGCCCATTAATGAGGATGGGGATATTACAAATGTTGCACGGATCTTAGCAGCATTACCTACAATTAAAAAAGCACTTGCCGCAGGTGCTGCTGTGATGTTGCTTTCTCATCTAGGTCGTCCTAAGGAAGGCCTGTTCGATGAAAAATTTTCTTTAAAACCAGTAGCTGCCTGTTTATCCGATCTATTAGGTAGGCCAGTGCCTCTGATAAAAAATTGGTTAGATGGGGTGGATGTTCAGCCAGGCCAGGTTGTTTTATGTGAAAATGTGCGTTTTAACCTGGGGGAAAAAGCGAATGACGAAACCCTTGCAAAAAAAATGGCAGCCTTGGGCGATGTGATTGTGATGGATGCTTTCGCTGCGGCTCACCGTCCACAAGCTTCCACCTACGGTATTGCTCAATATATTCCAACGGTTTGTGCAGGCCCTTTGCTGATTGATGAACTCCAGTCTTTGGCTAAAGGATTAGAGCAGCCAGATAAACCTTTGTTAGCCATTGTGGGTGGTTCTAAGGTTTCCACAAAACTTGCTGTACTGCGGAATTTATTAGAGGAAGTGGATCAGTTAATTGTGGGAGGCGGTATTGCGAATACATTCATTGCTGCGGCGGGTTTTTCCGTGGGAAAATCTCTCTATGAACCAGACTTAGTGAATGAAGCAAAAGCATTAATAATTGCGGCAACTCGAAAGGGAGCTAAAATTCCAATCCCAACAGATGTTGTTGTGGCAACTTCTTTTGATAAAAATGCATTGGCAACGGTGAAGCCTATCGAGAATGTCACTGAAGATGAATTAATTTTAGATGTGGGGCCTGAGACGTCAAATGCATACGCAAAGCTTGTGGCTCAAGCAAAAACCATCATTTGGAATGGGCCTTTAGGTGTCTTTGAATTCCCTCAGTTTGCTAAAGGTACTGAATCATTAGCAAGAGCTATTGCTGACGGCAATGCTTTTTCGTTAGCGGGAGGAGGTGATACCATTGCTGCTATCGATCAAGTTGGTGTTCGAGAATCTATTTCATACATTTCCACCGGAGGGGGAGCCTTTTTGAATGTTGCAGAAGGAAAAGCCTTACCCACGGTGACGATTTTAGAGCAACGAGCGAATGAGCAGATGTCTTATGAGTAGCAAAAATTTTAATGGTTATAAACGGACGAAAATTATTGCAACGTTGGGCCCAGCAACGGATAGCCCCGGTGTTTTGCGGGACGTGCTTCTAGAGGGTGCTGATTGTGTTCGTTTGAATTTTTCTCACGGAGAATTGGCTGAGCATCAATCCCGTTGCATTCAGGTGCGAGAAATAAGTCAAGACTTGGGACGAGAGATTGCTGTGATAGCCGATCTCCAAGGCCCTAAAATCCGTATTGCTCGCTTTCAAGAAGGCAAAGTGATCTTACAAAAAGGGCAAACATTTACATTAGATGCTAGTTTGGCTGATGATGTGGGCGATCAACAACAAGTGGGTATTGACTATAAACAATTGCCTCAAGATGTCAGTGCTGATGATATTTTATTGCTTGATGATGGCCGTGTGATTGTCAAAGTCCTTGAAGTTAATCACTCCGCCATTACGACTCAAGTGTTGGTGGGAGGAGAGCTATCTAATAATAAGGGTATTAATCGTCAAGGGGGTGGATTGTCCGCGGAATTTTTGACAGACAAAGATAGAGACGATTTAACCGTAGCCATTGCTATGGGAGTTGATTATATTGCCGTGTCTTTTCCTAGGGATGCTGATGATATTCGTCAAGCAAAAAAGTTGGTATTGGAAGCGGGTGGAAAATATATAGGCGTGATTGCAAAAATTGAGCGCAGTGAAGCGGTTGCTGATCTTGAAAACATCATAGAAGTATCTGATGCAGTGATGGTTGCCCGGGGAGATTTGGGTGTGGAAATTGGCGAAGCTGAATTGCCATCAGTACAGAAAATGGTGATCCATAAATGTCGTAGCCTCCATAAGCCGGTTATTACCGCAACTCAAATGATGGAATCGATGATCCATAATACCATTCCAACCCGGGCAGAAGTGTTTGATGTGGCTAATGCTGTGTTGGATGGGACTGATGGCGTGATGTTATCAGCGGAAACTGCCATGGGCGATCACCCTTCCATGGTTGTAGAAGCCATGGCAAAAATTTGTCGAGGCGCAGAGCGCAATCCTATTTCGCAGATCTCAAAACACCGTCTTGAAAGTCGTTTTACGCGAATTGATGAAGCCATTGCAATGGCGGTAATGTACACGGCGAACCATATGGAAATTCGCGGGATTATTACTCTCACAGAATCTGGTTCGACACCGCTATGGATGTCTCGGATCCGATCGGGTATTCCGATTTATGGGCTATCAAGGCATATTGCAACGTTGCGCAAAATGGCCCTTTACCGTGGTGTATACCCTTTACATTTTGACGTGACACAAATGGATAAGGCAAAGATAAATACGAAAGCTATCGATCACCTGAAGGCATTGAGTATTATTCAATCTGGCGACATTGTGATTTTAACCAAAGGTGATCATATGGGGATCCACGGTGGCTCTAATTCGATGAAGATTATCCAGGTGGATTAACTGTTTGTATCCAAGTTTTTTTTGGCTGAGTGCTTGGATCTCATTTTCTGTTTTAGCTTTACAAATAGTTCAAAAATTTTGTCTAATTTGGCTTTACAAATGATTCAGAAATTTTGTCTAAAAGTTTTAATTTATTGGCTCTGAGTTCGATTGGGATACCTTTATCTTTTAATTTTCGAGAAATATATTTGCAAACACGATTTTCATATTTAATTTTTTCCATTTTTTTAAACTTACGGTTTTTCTGCATAAATTTTTCATTATACCCAATGTGTTTTGTATTACTAAAGGTCAGCAAATTTTCAATCTTGAGTCTGGCGTGATCCCGGGTTGCTCCCATAGTGGTTTTTGCCCCAGCACCATAAATGGCTTTTAATTGATAAGGAAAAGCTGCAATTTCCTGCTGAATGCTCTCATTGATCAATACGGACACTTTTTTTTCAAAGCATTTAACAAGACTGAGTAAACCAGGAAGATCATATACATTAGAAAGAAATTGTTCAGCATGCCTTGCAATGGCTATATTGATTTTTTTTAGGATCACTTTAAGGTTTGTTAATTGAAGATTGGAATCAATCTCGATGAGGTTTTTGGTGTTTTCGTCTAGAATAAAGAATTTGTCATCCATCTCATGAATAAAGCCAAAATTAATTGCGATATTGCATATGCCATGGCGATCATTAAGATACAATTGAGTCGATATAGGCGAAATGAGATCGGTTGGCAGATCGTAGCTACGCTTAATTTCATGGTGTAATCGAGCAGGCATGCCCGTTTTTCCAGCCCATAATGCGACTTGCTTGCCAAGAGCAGGGGATTTTCGAAAAAATCGTATGAAAATCTGCTGAGTATGACGGGAGTGGTCGTTTCCTTTTGTAGGATAAGGTTGACCAAGATAATTGCCTTGGCTAAAGTCAGCCTTTAAGGCTGAAGGGAGCTTCCCTATTTGGGGTTGATTCATAGACTGCTCTGCACCTTGGCTAAGATGCCAGAGGATTTTTGGTGCGTAGACGGTAATGTAACTGTTATTCATATTGTATGCTCATTTTTTTAGGTAGTATAGCCTAGTTTTTGCTCCACTTTCAAGTAATTTATGTATTCAAATGATGATAGAGGTAAGATTGTCTTAAGGTTTGGCAAATACAATGGGTATTTGCTCAAATAGTAAACAGAATAAGGTAAGTACTCGTGAAACAGGTTGATAAGGAACTCATTCGTAAAATTTTAGAGAAATATGCTAAAAAAAATTGCGATTATTTAAAACAAGCGACGGTCTTAATTGATGCTGGGAATGCTCGATCCATGGAAAACAGCCAGCTCAAAGCAACGTTTTCGGTACCCTCCCCCATCCATGTCAAGTGTGGAAATCACTTTAATGCGGTGGAGTTTTTTATTTGTGCAAACCAAATGCTCTATACACTTTCAGGTTATTTTGCCAGCCAACAAGGATTAGCGATTCAAGAGCAACTCATTGATTTTGATACCTTTCTTACAAAACGAGAGACCTGCTATATTGCTCGGGTAAAAGAAGTGACCTTCCGCCGTCCAATTGATCCTAAAGCCTTTTATGGGGAAATCATTATACAGAAAGACAGAAATCGTAACGGCCAAAAATTTGTTGAAGCCCAAATAAAATTTTTTGATGATAACGGTGGCCATGCTCAAGGCACAATGCTCTTGGTAATGACCTCATAAAACGTTAACTTATTGATAATATTTCATTAATACCTTCTCGTTATACTTTGGTTATAAAGTAAATTATAACAACCCGAGGTATCAATATGCCATTAACGAATGAGCAACGACAAAAATTAGAGGAAAGCAAAACATTACTCTTAGACACTATTTCCAAGACAGAGGCGTATATTACGCAACAGCAAGAGAAATCTACGAAACTCGCTGGCAAGGTGAAATTAAATACTAGAGAAAAGGAGCAGTTGGGGTTTTATAAGAGAGTCATCGAGCAAAAGACAATGCTTCTTCAGTCTCAAAAAATAAGTTTGATACAGGTACATCAATCTTTAGTCCTGGATGATGAGCCTAAAGCAACGAAAACCTCCCCCCAGATGCCTCCTAAGAAAAAAACACTCAATGTCTTTAAAAAAGCTAAGACACAAGCACTAGAGTCTGAAATATCAGAACTAGAAAAAGAAATTGAGAATGAACCCTCCTCGCTTGATGACGAATCTGCACTCTTAGTACTAGAAGCTGAGTTAAAAGGAAAAAATAAAAAGAACACTTCTTTTTCCAGTCCTATTAGTCAACCTATAGATAGGTTGTTAGACGGAGTCGGCAAGATGCCAGATAAACGTGAAGCCGCTGAAAATGCATCCGAGATACACAAAGCTTTTAATAGTGGTATTCTTCGTTACCGTAATCAAGAGAGTTCTTTGCGCCACGGGGATACAGGAAAAAATAGAGCGAGCCAGCTTAAAAAAGCAATGGAAGGAAAAACGGATAATGACTTATTAAGGACGTTAGAAGACTTTCTCTTTAAACCGAAAAAAGAAGCTGGTAATTTCAGCAAAAAATCATTAAGACCGATGTTGATGGAAACCATGAATGCGAAGCTGGATCTTGGCTTTAGAAAAGGTCAACTTTTGCAAGATCCTGAAGCTAGTCGCCAGAAATTCATGACAGCGTTACAGGGGAAACTGGATCCAAACCAAGCTCCGAGTATGAAACCGTAACCTCCTCTGCGCCAAGTCTACTTGGCGCTTTTTCTCATAACCTATGGAAAAAATATCTGAATTGCTATTGTGGCGCATATTGCAACGTCGTTTGACCTACCTTGTTGAATCGGGGCAGCTTATTGCACACGGGGAGCGGCGAGGTCGGTGTTATTCTCTTGGTAAACTTGCAACAACACCTTCAGAAGAAAGTACCTATATCTCTATTTCCATAGAAGCTCAACAAGGGAAATATGATTCGCTTTGGGTGTATTACTCAGCCTATCTGGCCCCAGGGTATAACAAAAATATTTTTTTCGATTTGATAAGACTCCTGAATAGGAGCAATGAAATAACCTATAGCGTTTTCATGTTTCGACAGGAAGCTATTCATTCCTCGCTGTCGATAGGGACTAATATCAACTGTTGTGCTGCACTCGATACCAACTACATGCTGATTCGCTTTTAATACCAAATCAATTTCTGCTCCACCACGGCTTGCATAATGAAATAGCTCAGGTTTCAGTTTCCCCGCATATTCATATTGAGCATAAATTTCATTTATAAGTAATGATATTAAGCAATTATGACGAACTCCAGGAATATCGTGACCACCCAATAATCCATTGATAACTCCTGCATCAAACAATCTATATTGAGGCATAGCGCGGGGGTTTTCTACGGATGGAATTTTGTAGATTAAGAAGAGTGATTCTAGAGCTTCTAAATGTTTTTTGACCACATGGGTTGCATGGCCCAGTTCCAACGACAATTGACTCAGTGGATTTTTTGCATTCAAAGCAAATATTTTCAACAAGTTAAAAGCCAAATCACTGTGATATTCACTGTCTTTTAATTGTTTAAGATCTCGATAGCAAATAGCTTCTAACCAACTATGAATCATTGTCATTCGCTCATCGTGATCACTCAATTTGCAAAAAATTGGCATCCCCCCTCTTTCTAACCAAGTATCAATAGTTTTAGGATCTGGCAGATCTTTTGCAGAAAACTCTTGAGTGACCCAAGGCACTCGAAATTCCTGTTTACTTAATTCACGTAATGTCATCGGATAAAGCCGAGTAATACCCATTCGTCCGGCTAAGGATTCTCGAACCCCAGACTTTGATGAAAAATCCACTGATCCAGAAAGTGTAAAGCGGCCAACCCTGCGCTTTTCATCAATCAACCCTTTAATTGAATCAAAAACATGAGGTACTTTTTGTGCTTCATCGATAATTAAATGACTCGATAAATTATTGCTCTTTGCCAACAACAGTTGCTCTGAAGCCCGCTGGGCTCTCACAGCAATGTCTTGTTTATCGAATGTAATGTAAACCGCAGATTGTTTTTCCTGCCACTGTGTCATCAGAAAGGTGCTTTTACCAACCTGCCTAGGCCCTAGCAAGCCAATCACCGGAAACATTTTGCTACGTTTTGTCAGGATTTTTTCAATATGCCGTTGTCGATGATGCATAAAAGTACCTGTAATATGGATCTATTATTAACAAAGATTACAGGTACTTTTACTGTTTGTAAAGTCAAAATTTACACAACCAGATAAAGTACCTGTAATATTAAAGATTAATCAATCAATATTACAGGCACTTTATCTGGGATAAAATTAAAAAATCATTTTAAATCAATTGGTTAAATAAAAAGTGGTTTTGTGACAAGGAATACGGCATCAATGATAGATTAGTCTGCTCGCAGTGTTTCAATGGGATCTAATCGAGAGGCTTTGTAAGCGGGATAGCTACCAAAGAAGATCCCAATGGCCACTGAGATCACAAAGCCAATCACTGGAGGCAATAAAAACACTTTGAAATGCCAACCAGCAAAGATGCAGATAATATAAGACGTTAATATACCCAGTAGTACACCGATGCAGCCACCAAACAGGGTGAGTGTAATCGATTCGATTAAAAACAACCATTGGATCTCTTTGCGCTTTGCACCCACGGCCATGCGGATCCCAATTTCTCTGCGGCGTTCTACCACAGAGACGAGCATAATGTTCATCACACCAATGCCCCCTACCAGCAGTGAAATACTACCAATTAATGCAAGTAGCCATGTCAACGTTCTCTGTTGACTGACCATGGATTTGATGAGTTGTTTTGCACTGCGGACAAACAATCGAATATTAGGATTAATGGCTTTGATTTCTATTTCGATAGATTGTTGTAATGGGTTAATTTTCGCATTTTCATCCAGCAGCATGACAAGGTTACTTATTTGCGCGTAGCCGGATAAGTGAGGGGCCATTTCCAATGGAATTAGTACAGACTTATTGATATCTTGATTAAAAAATGCATTTTCAGGCCATGGGGCTGCAACACCGACAATCGTAAAGATATTATTTCCTAAGCTCATTTGCATTTGAGTGGGGTTGGTGATCCCCAGGGCCTTGAGTTGTTTTGCAATGGTATCACCGATAACAGCAAAAGAGCTGTATTTATCTAGGTCAGAAATAAATCGGCCTTGTTTCATATCAATTTTTACAATGTCTTGAAGTGATCCGGTGACACCAATGATATTGGAAGAAACTTTTTTTCCCGCAAAAGAAACGGGTAAGTAAACTGTTGTATAGGGCGCAATCAACGTAATTTCAGCGTGTTTTTGCTCCATGTGATAAGTATCTTCTAAATCGATGGTACCCTTTGACTGAGATGATCCGCCCTGGGATTTGGCAAAGATGCTCACCGCCAGTAGGTTGGTGCCTAAATGATGAAATTGCTCTAAGGCATGTTGGGTAGCTAATTGACCGCCAGAGACCATGGCGACGACGGAGCCTGTGCCTACTAAAATACCCAGAATAGCCAAAAATGATCGCAGCTTCGCGCTTTTAAGATTAGCAAAGGCTTCTTTGATATGCATCAGTAACGTCATGATCGCCCTTTTACAATTAAGCCATCATGAATATGTACGCTGCGATGACATTGTTTTGCGATATTGGCATCGTGAGTAATGATAATGATAGTGGTTTTATGTTCTCGATTAAGGTTAATAAATAAGTTCATGACTTCCTGACCTATTTTTGAATCCAACGCTCCGGTGGGTTCGTCGGCTAAAATCACATGGGGATTGCCTACTAATGCTCTTGCAATGGCAACCCGTTGCTGTTGACCTCCCGATAACTCTGAAGGCTTATGGTGAGCATATTCTGCAACACCAACTTTTTCTAATTCATCTAACGCTTTTTTTTCTCTGTCCTTACGGCCTAAGCCTCGGTATAGCAGAGGCAATGAAACATTATGCAGAGCAATAAGACGAGGCAATAAAAAAAATTGTTGAAAAACAAAGCCGATAGTTTGATTGCGGAGGGTTGCAAGTTCATCATCATTGTATTGAGAGACACGTTTTTCTTTTAATAGGTAATGGCCACCATCATGGCGATCGAGTAAACCAATAATATTCATCAAGGTGGATTTTCCAGAGCCTGAAGCACCCATAATGGAAACCAATTCACCTTGGTTAATGGAAAAATCCACGCCTTTCAATACCGCCAAATGTTGATCGCCAATAGAATAAGATTTGGTGATATTTTGCAGCTCAATGATTGTAGACAATGATATCTCCGGAATTAAGGCCGTGCTTGATGATAACCGTATCCTGTGTGGTTTTGCCTGTGACAACAGGTGTTTTGATGATGTCACCCGTTGTTGGATCTTTGCGCTTGACGTTGGTTTGCCCTGTCGTTTGATAAACGGCATCAATGGGGACGGTTAAGATGTTATCTTCTTCCATATCAATGCGTACTTTAGCACTCATGCCCACATGAATCGTGTTGCGTTGCTGTTCGGTAATTTTAGAGACTTCAATGCGGATGGGAAATGTTGGTAAATTGATGTTTTTTTTCGATGCTTGAGCGTCAACGTGTTTAACAAAACCATGGAGTGTGATGCCAGGGAAAGCGGATCCAGTAATGGTTGCCTTTTGGTTGAGTTTTATTTGATTGATATCAATTTCATTGACTTCTACTTTGATAGCAAGGCCATGACGATCCCCCACTGCCAACAAAATGTCATTTTGTTTAACGTCCATGCCTTTAAAGATACCGTCACTATTACCTTCTGAACCAGATTTTTCAGGGTACAGCGCAATACCATCGGTTGGGGATAGGATAAAGATTTTGTCTTGACGTTTTTCTAACAGGGCATCTACCACGTTAGGATCTCGCAAGTTAATGTTTTCAATATCTTCTTCAATGGCTAGCTTTTTGATAGTCGTTTTTAAACGCAGGCGCGTTTGCTGCAAGGAAAAATAAGATTCTTCCATTCCTGTTTTATCCGCAAAATATTCGTTTTCTGAGACAAAGCCTAACTCCCGCAGTTCTTTCGATCCATCATGGCGACGTTTTTTGGTGGAATGATCATCGACTGCTTTCAAATAATCTGAAACACTGTTTTGAAAATCTTGCTGTAATTTTTCTGATTCAATGGTGACAAGCTGTTGACCTTTTTTTACATGTTGACCATATTTAAAATTTTCTTCTACAATGGTGCCTTCCACGGGAGTGATAACGTTGGTGACCTGAAGAGGTAATACCGTGCCACTAAAATACAGCGGTGTTACGGTGGTTTTGTTTTCCACCTGATAGAATACTGTCTGTTTCTCTTTCGTCTGTTCTTCTTTTGAGTTGGAACAGGAGGCTATTGCCAACGACAGAATAACAAGCAACCATTTTTTCATCGTACACCTATTTAATAAAATACATTAATATGCCATTTATCCAATAAAATCCCCATATCAAAATACAGCTGAGTGAGAGAATTTAAGTAGTCAATTTTTGATGAAATCAATCGTTCCCGAGAACGATTCAAATCTTGTTGGGTTTGGGTGACTTCAAAAGTACTGACAAGGCCGTGGCGCAATCGTGCATCTAAAGCCTGCTGGGTTTGTTCTTGGATACTTAAGGCTTGAACGGCTAAATCAATTTGTTTCAATTTGAATTTAATATCCACAATATCATTCATGATGGTAGTTTTAAGCTCCCTTTTTTGAGCAGCTAATTGAATATGAGCTTGTTCAAGACGAATTTTGGCATCTAAAATGCTTTGGCGTAATTGGTAGTCATTAATGGGAATGTCTAGATCAAATCCAATGGCCATTTCAGAATTTTTTTTATTGGTGAGACTGGGCAGTCCAGAATTGGGACGGGTTCCAGAGCCGTTACCCGTGGATGCTCGTAATCGCATGTTTAAAGAAGGTCTGGCATTGTCTTTTGCAACAACTAACGATCGTTTTAAAATTTCAATATCATACAAACTTCTACGATAGGCAGTATTTGAATCTAGAGCAATTTGATAGGATTTTTCAAAATCTGGGATCTTAGATGTGATGTCATTAATATCTTTTGGTACTTGAAATAAGGTATCAGGAATGAGGCCGATGGTATCAAGTAAATTTAATTTATCGGTGATAACACGATTTTCGGTATTTTGCTGGGTGACCAATTGATTGGCGTAGTTAGATTCTGCTTGGAGTACTTCTGATGGCGCTCTACGCCCGGCGTTAATCTGTGCTTTAACCATCTCCGTGGTTTTTTGATAACTTTTCAAGGCAAGCTCGCTGGTTTTAACATTATTTTGGCTTTGGATAATGCTGCGGTAGTTGCGGATCACTTGCTGTAGCACACGCATCAAGGCATCTTTAAATTGCAGTTGTTGGATGATATATCGATCTTCTGCATCATATAAAGAGGTTAAGGTCACATCTCGACCAAACCCCCGTAGTAATGGTTGTTCAATATCCAAATCAACTCCTGGATTGTAACTACCAACAACATTATTACCCTCGGTGGTGGGATTATTCATCCGTACATCAAATCGTGTTCCATAATTGCCTCGGTAGGACAATGCGGGGGTTAGGGTTGTGGTGCGTGAGCTGGAAATATTCCCTGAACGCCGAGTGGAGCTTTGGTTGATAGAGCCTGTCAAAGCGTAGCGCAATTCAAATTCATTTTGGGAGACGCGCAGGCTGAATTTGTCTACGACCCGCTGAATTTCTGAGCTTTTTACGTCGGGATTATATCGAAATGCCAAATAGATGGCTTCTTGTAACGACATTTCGGGAGTGATCTCCGCCCATAGGACGATTATTGGCCACAAAAGTAATAATAATAGTATCGTGAGTCGATATTTATGCATCGGGAGGTAGCCCAATCTTTTCTAAGATCCCTTGTAAAACGTCGATGTTTTGAAAATCAATCACCATCTGCCCTTTGGTCTCATTAAATTCAATACGCACTTTGCTGCCAATATGTTCAGAGGTTTTTCTTTCTAGAGAGGTGACGTTAGGATCTCGAAGATTTTCCGACTGAGGTGTGTCTGCGGCTAATTTTTTACTTTCCAGCTCTAGCTTGCGTACACTCCAGTGGCGAGCCAATGTTTTTTGAGCTAAGGCAAGTTGCTGTGATTGAGGCAGGCTGGCTAAGACTTTTCCGTGTCCTTCGCTCAAGCGCTTCTCCTTGATAAGAGATTGTATTTTTTCATTTAATTTAAGCAGGCGCAAGATGTTGGTGACTTTGCTTCGTGATTTCCCAATAGCAGCGGCGACTTCATCATGGAGATATTGAAAATCTCCAATGAGCCGTTGATAGGCTTGGGCTTCTTCAATGGGATTAAGATCCACACGATTAACATTTTCGATGGTTGCGACTTCTGCGGCTTGTTCATCTGTATATTCATTAACCAGGCAGTCTATGGTTTCAAGCTCTGCCAGTTGAGCTGCCCGCCAGCGCCGTTCTCCTGCCACAATTTCATATTGGCTAGGCATTGCTGTGGGGCGTACCACAATGGGTTGTAAAAGCCCTGACGAACGGATGGATATGGCCAATTCTTCCAGGCTCTGCTGGTCAAAATGCACCCTGGGTTGATATTTTCCTCGTACCAAACATTCAATAGGTATCTGAATTAAGGTCGGTTTTTTTTGAGATTTCATGTGTACAAGATTAAGTTAAGGGGAATTGATAAATAGTAAACCAACTAAGCCCTCCAATGCAACTATCCTGGCTAGGCTATAATGGTAAACAAGGATACTGCGTTAAATAAGGTGTTATGAATAAAATGAGTTCTGGAGCAAAAAAGCTACGAGTCATCGGTGTCATTGTTATTATGTTGCTAGTGGCAAATTTTGGCTATCAAGTGTGGGAGCGTTATTATGCCATGGCCACACCACAGCATGTCTCTCGGGAACCTTGTGATCTACAGGATAAGGCTTGCCGTATTTATATGCCCGATGGACAAATGATCCAGTTTGACATTCATCCTCGTAACATTTCAGCAGAAGAGCCGCTGGATTTTGCGGTAAATATTGCCAATATCAATGCGAATAACGTCCATTTTTCTCTTTTTGCTTTGGATAACAAAGAGATACAGCCTCAGCATAGGGTGATGGAGAAATACTCGAAGCATCGCTACCGCGCCCAGGCTACCTTGAACCATTCGAATCAAGATAACGAGCAATGGCTAGCCATTATCATTATCGAAACCGATGATGGTGATATTGCGGCACCCTATAAATTTCAGTTATCAAAATAATATAATGTTTTCAGTGGGTTGGCCGCATGGTTTAAATTTCTTGCAGTCATAAAAAATTCATGCTAAATTTCGTATAAATTCTGAGCATTAAATCCTTATTTGCTAGAATTGAGTGCTAAATAGTCTATGTATTACATAAAATTATGGTAGACTCTTAAAGCTTTTTATTAGAATTCATTGGTAACAATAAGTTGAGAGGACAATACCATGGCACATCGTAAAAACAGTAGGAAAAATACCCCGAAGAAGGCATCAGAGGGCGAGAATGTAACCCCTCAAAGAGTCAGTGTGGCGGAAGCTGAGAAACAAGACGTACCAGTACCTGTTGTTGAAGGGCCAGTAGTTGAAGAGCCAGTGATTGAAGCTGTTGAAGAGCCAGTGATTGAAGCTGTTGAAGAGCCAGTGATTGAAGCTGTTGAAGAGCCAGAGATTGAATCTGTTGAAGAGCCAGTGATTGAATCTGTTGAAGAGCCAGAGATTGAATCTGTTGAAGAGCCAGTAATTGAATCTGTTGAAGAGCCAGTAATTGAATCTGTTGAAGAGCCAGTAATTGAATCTGTTGAAGAGCCAGTGATTGAATCTGTTGAAGAGCCAGTAATTGAATCTGTTGAAGAGTCAGTAATTGAATCTGTTGAAGAGTCAGTAATTGAATCTGTTGAAGAGCCAGTAATTGAATCTGTTGAAGAGCCAGTAATTGAAGCTAAGCAAGAAGAGGCAAATCCAGTGATTGAAGCTGTTGAAGAGCCAGTGATTGAATCTGCTGAAGAGCCAGTGATTGAAGCTAAGCAAGAAGAAAAATTGAAGGAAGCCAAAAAATCAGACAATTCTAAAAAGAAAGGTTTCTTTTCTCGGTTCAACAAGAAAGACACGCCTAAAGTCAGTGAGTCTAAGCAAGAAG
>JAJFKH010000020.1 GCA_021773305.1 Gammaproteobacteria bacterium
TGATAATGGTAGTGAGTACGTTAATAAAACTGTGGCGAAATTATTGAGTAAATTGCTCGTTGAATTTACCAAATCCCGGCCTAGACATTCGAATGATAATGCACTTGCTGAAGGGAAAAATGCATCCATTGTTCGCAAAACTCTTGGTTATATTCACATACCTCAACACCATGCTGAGCAGGTGAATGAATTTAATAAAACGGCGTTAAATCCTTATATTAATTTTCATAGACCTTGTTTATACCCAACGACAATCGTTGACGATAAAGGAAAACAAAAAAAGAAATACAAATATGAAAATATGGATACACCCTATGAAAAACTTAAGTCTCTTGAAAACGCTCAAAGTTACCTTAAGGAGGGAATTCATTTTCAAGATTTAGATGACATGGCTTACGCTATGTCGGATAATGGAGCTGCTGATTTTTTACAACAGCAACGTAGTATTTTATTTAAACATATTCATGATGACTGTAGCAGGTGTGCATAATGCGAGCAAACTGTCTCCAGACTCATTTAGCTATTGGAATAGACTGTAGGCCCGCAAGAATTTATCTTCCCTAACTTGAACGGTATCCCTCATAAAAATGAGCAACACGTTGATAGTCAATTACATGAAGATGAGCTAATTTCTCGTATGGCATTATCTGATACCTATTTGGCACTGCCTTATGGCTATTGGAACTTCACCACCTCAAATATTATTCTAGCTATGCAAGCAAAAAAAAGAAATATGATAGGAAAAGCTGGAAGTTTTCTCGTGCGTTCATTGATTATGTCACTTCAAAATGAAAAAATTTTTCAAAAAACAGATGTAGTACTACGAGGTAGACAATATCAAGATGAGGAGTTAAGAATTGCCTATTCTGTCCCAATGGTGAGATTGGCCTTTAGCCGAGATTCTTGTTATCTTGCAGGCATAGACAGCGGATTAGATATTGTCTTGTGGCAATTATCTATCAAGCATAAACCTTTCAGACTGACAGCGGCACGAGTATGGCGTAGACCATTGGAGTTGGTCAAAAATATATCGTTCGCTCTTATTGATGACAATGGAACTGTGATAGATACTGTGATAGATATTGCTGTGCAACAGCAGGGTGTGGTTGCAGTGTATCATTCGCAAACGGTCTCTCTGTTATATCGTCATAAAAAGAAGCCCATCTCTGTGGTGTATTCTATAGGTATATCTTTTTTCGGCCTTACGTTTATGGATGACACCACACTGGTGTGTGAAACACAAAACAACGGCATAGTGGTTTTCCAGTTGCTGAAAATGGATGAAGATTATCGGCTATCTCTCATCTATAGTAATGAAAAGTTTCCTCTGCAACTACAAGGCTGCAATGTCGCAGGCACTTTGGGCGTGACATTACCTCAACGCTGTCTGTTTGAATACCATGAAGCCATAGGACAACCCGCTAATCTAGTGGCGAAGACAATGCCGCGTTGGCAACAACCTTTGCTCAAGGTCAGTGGTTTTGTCAAATCAACGCTACTAAAGTCGTAGTATCGCAATCGTTTTATAGCCAGTTACTGACAAGCACTCTCATTGACTATGATAACTGGGTGGTGACGTTGGTGCGAGACGTTAACGCGAAAGATGGGATGCATACTTTTTTATTGATAGAGGGGATAACAACATTGGGCAAGCCTTGTTACATACGAATGGATTTAGCGAACCGTATTGGTGGTGCAAAAATCGAGCCAGAGGGCTTTGCAAAAATTAAATTCTCGTATGCGATTGCAGATAACTCGGAACAAATATCGCTTTATAACACATTAACTGGCGATACCATTTTGCGTAGAGCACCGGAAGGATTAAAAGGCCAAGCCTGGGTGGTTTCACGCAGACAGTTGGTGGTGTTAATTGAGTACATCCAACAACATTATATCATCCTTGATAAATTAATTCCTTACAGTACCTTGGGTAATAACAGTTTTTTTGCCAGAGGTCATAATTGTTATACTTGGGCAAGGGATATGTTGTTACGCTTAAACCATTCGCCTATTACAAAACGCTTACCGAAAAAATGGAGTAATTATATTGTCAATAATCCAGGGTTTGATTTGAATTTACAACTGGGAGCTGTGGCAGCTCAAAAGGATAATTCCTCTGACATCATGCCAGATAATTTTGGACTTGGTAGCCGTCAATGCGCGCTGATGTAACGTTAGTGAATAGCTTGTCTATGAAAGGTTGATTTTCCATAAAGTCTGGTAAACGATATTACTAGACTTTTGAAGGGGTAGCAAGGGATCGAGACAATTATGGTAAATCGACATTCTCCCCCTGTTCTTAGCTCATCTGAATATACACAGCATTTTTTGACTAAAAATCCGGGGGTATATCTTTATTTGACATATGTCAAAATATGACATATACTGTGCTTATGAAATCAAAATGGACAGTTGGATTTTCTAGGTCAGCGGAAAAGCAGACAAAAAAGCTGAATGATAACGTCTTATCAGCTTTGCTTTTGCTTGTGAAAGATTTAATGCAATTTGGGCCGATACCAGGTAAAGGTTGGCCAAACTACAGTAAATTAAAAGGGAAGAAAGGTGAAGATAAACGCCACTGTCACTTGATTAAAGGCAAGCCAACATACGTATGTTGCTGGGAAGTGTTGGATAAAAAGGTTAAAATTATTGAGGTGTACTATGTCGGCACACATGAAAAAGCCCCATATTAACAGTGGCGGAGTAAAAAAGAGTCAGAAAGAAGCCGCCATACTTAAAATCACTAGGGGCGGTAAAACCTATGCGATACCTAAAAAGATCGCTGAAAAATATATTGTTAAAAACCCTAGCAAAAACTCAGTTTCAGATGAGAGTATTTTCAGTGATCTTATTGATCATTTTACTGAAGCAGGATCCGTGCTCAAAGGCGTAAGGACTCGTGAAAATCTGTCACAAATAGAATTTGCAGAAAGGATTGCTGTTACCCAAGCAAACTTGTCTAATATGGAAAATGGTAAACGGCCTATTGGAAAAATTATTGCAAAACGGATAGAAAAGGAATTTGGTGTCGATTATCGATATTTTTTGGAATAACAACAATGCAACTTTTTTTGTTTCTCTTTTGCTGTAAGCCATCAAAAATTGGCCTAGGAAGCAGCTGTGACGCACCAATAATGCGAATAGCCTAATTTGGATCTAGAACACGTAATATTTTACTTGAAAGTCTTTGGTTTTTGTCAAAACTGATTATTTTGCTTCAGAAAAGTCCAATTGTTTCGCTAAAATAAATCATGAAGCGACGTGGTTCCCAGCGGCATAAGCGACTGTCTATTCTTCAACGGGGAAAACTGTTGCTACTGACTACTCCCATTGCAACCGTAATTGAGGTGTTTCTTTCAATTGTTCATCATACCATGTTGTCGGTAACCAAGGATGAAATAATGTCTCTTTAATGAAGGTTAGAATTGCTGAACAGCCTTGCGCTTTAATAAAATGTTTTAGTGTTTGGGTAAATTCAGAGAGTGCATTC
>JAJFKH010000003.1 GCA_021773305.1 Gammaproteobacteria bacterium
TGGATTTCAAGCCTACGGTTATCATTAACCAACGTGCATGAATTATGTAATTTAGGCGCGAGAAAAAAAGAATTGATCGAAGATAATTTTAATACGGAAAAAAATCGGGGCTACCAATACAAACATGCTTTTTCTTATCAATGGGACGCGATGCAGGGCTTTCATGGTTTAATGCGGATGGCCCATGCAATGAATGCGCTCTCTGAATTTACCCAAAAGTTAAAACACTTTATTAAAGCGCAAGGTTGTTCAGCGATCTTAACCTTTATTAAAGAGACATTATTTCATCCTTGGTTACCGGCAACATGGTATGATGAACAATTGAAAAAAACACCTCAATTACGGTTGCAGTGGGAGTAGCCAGTCGCAACCGTTTTCCTTGCTGAAAAATAGACAGTCGCTTATGCCGCTGGGAACCACGTCGCTTCATGATTTATTTTAGCGAAATAATTGATCTTTTCTGGAACAAAATTATCGGGTTTGAAAAAAACCACAGACTTTCAAGTAAAATGTTAAGTGTTCTAGATCCAAATCAGGCTATTCGCATCATTGGTGCGTCATAGCTGTTCTATTGTGATTGTTCTTGGGCAAGATTCTTAATTGCCGGATAATGGAGTGGCAATAATACGTCTCCATCATCTATATCTATGTTTAGAGTCCTAGGACTGTTAGGCTAGAATGGAAAACTACCCCTAGCCAGTGCGTTATCTTTTGACAGAAGTCCCAAGGTCATGCATTATAATACATGTACATGAAAATTATGGGATGTCATGGATGAGTCAAAAATATTTACCACAATTAAATTTTATTTTACCCATTCTTTTTTTGGTATTTTGGTCCTTTATTGTTAATGCCACGCCACTGTCCATTAAACAGGCAGAAACGGTAGCTTTAACGCAATCACCAGAAATTAAATCGTTGCGTGCTAAGTCTCGTGAGCTGGAGCAGAAATCTATCGCCGCTGGGCAGTTAGTCGATCCAAAGCTCATGTTAGGTACACTTAATATACCCGTTGATAGCTTTGATTTTAGTCAAGAGCCTATGACTCAAGTACAAGTGGGATTGCAACAAAGCTTTCCTCGAGGGCGTAGCCTCCACTACCACTCTTTACAGACAAAAGAGTTATCCAGGGCCGAGTCTAACAAACAAGAAGTAATGCGATTGTATGTCTTGCAGAGTGTCAGGTTAGTTTGGCTAGATTTATATTATTGGCTTCGTGCAAAGCGACTGGTCATTGAACAAAAAAAGGTATTTCAGCATTTAGTAAGCATTACAGAGTCAATGCTGGCAAATAATAAAGCACAGCAACGAGATGTTATCCGAGCACAGTTAGAGTTGAGTGAACTGGATAACCGTTTACTTGAGATCAACCAAAAAATTGATACAGCACGTGTTGAACTTGAGCGTTGGATAGGGGCTGAGTTAGCCAGCAAAGCACAACCGGGAAAACTACCTGAATGGCCTTCTCTGCCGAGAATTGAACAATTCTATGAGGTAATTAAGCAGCACTATATCTTAAAAAAAGATGGCACTTTAATTTCAGCTGGACATGAAGGGATTAACTTAGCAAAACAGCAATATAAACCTGGGTTTGCAGTAGGAGTTGCCTACGGAATACGTCAAGGGCACAATATTAATGGTAAAAATCGGCCCGACTTTTTAACAGCCCAAGTGAGTATGGATTTGCCGCTATTTCCTGGTAAACGACAAGATCGGAACCTTCAAGCCAGCCAGGAAAATTTAATTGCTCTCGAAGAAAATCAAGAAAGTGATTATCGACAGTTAAAGGAGACATTAAAGACGCAGTATGCAATTTGGCAACAACAGCAAAAAAGTCATTTTCTGTATCAGCGCCATCTAGTTCCTGAAGCAAAGCAATATGCTGAGGCAACGGTTACAGCATATCAAAATAATCAAACAGATTTTCCCACATTGGCAAGAGCTTATGTGCGTGAACTTGATATTCAATTGGCAGGGCTTAGAGCAGTCGTTGATCGAGATATTGCTCGCATTAACCTACTTTACTTACAAGGGCAGTAGTATGAAAAATAGAATTGGTTTTATTATTGTTTTAGCCATTGTCTTCCTAGCGGGTATAATGGTCAATCGTTACTGGCCATTCAGCTCAGCGGCATCTTTATCAGTTAAAGATGAAAAAAAACAAAAAATACTATATTGGGTTGCACCGATGAACCCTACTTATCGACGAGATAAGCCAGGAAAATCCCCCATGGGTATGGAGTTAGTGCCCGTTTATGAGGATGCTCAGTCAGGTGGTGATGAAAATATTGTAAAAATTTCGCCCGCTGTTGAAAATAATTTGGGTGTAAAAACAGCTGAAGTTAAACGCATGGATTTATCTCGCATCATTGATACGGTGGGTTATGTAACAGTCGATGAAAATAAAATAGAACACATACACACATACACAGATGGTTGGGTGAAAGTGCTTAATGTGAAAACCACCGGAGAGCTTGTTACAAAGGGGCAATTATTATTGGAACTGTACTCCCCAACCTTAAATAATGCTCAGGAAGAATTGTTGCTGGCACTTAAAAATAATAATGGCTCTTTGATTCGAGCGGGCGAGAAAAAATTACTGACCTTAGGAATGGCAAAAAGCCAAATTGAGCGATTAAAGAAAGAAAAGAAGATGATGGAGCAAGTTAAAATATATGCTAAGCAAGGAGGGATTATATCTCAACTGAATGTACGAGAAGGTAAGTA
>JAJFKH010000021.1 GCA_021773305.1 Gammaproteobacteria bacterium
CAGCTGAGTTTTAGAGTCCATGACGATCATCCTTTGTTCTCCAGTAGGTGTTCAAAAAGAACACTTACTAAATCACTTTTAAAGTGAATACGTCAATTTCCCTTGGTAGTTATGGTACGACAAAGTCGCTTGGTGTACACATCCCTTTATGGAGTTGACCAAATCCCAAGTGACACCTATCTGCGAGAGCGTTTAGATGAGCGTGATCAGTCAAACAAATTTTAGCGTTCCGTAGCTTTTCAAAATTAAAATCGACCTATACAGATAAGCTGCCTTTGCAAGTGAATGAACGCACAGGCCAAGTACATACGTCATATCATCAAGCGGGTGCTGCCACCGGACGATTTTCTTCTACAGATCCAAATTTACAAAATATCCCTGTGAGAACCAATGATATTGCTATGGCAAAAGAAAAAATCCGTGAATTAATGTGTCAAGATCCAAAATGAGACATCGATCTGGTTGTGGATGTGGGGGGAGGTGATAATTGGGATGAAGCTCATTAATAAGGATAGCGTTAACTATTTGGTATTATAGTGATATGGCAAATTTACTGTATTGTATTTTATAGCCCAATAAGATATATTAGAAAGTTATAAAATTAATAAAATTATGGGGATTGCTACTATGACAAACCAAGACCGCATTATTATAGCCTGTATAGAAGGAAATTATCAGAGGGTTTTAAGTTTATTAGAAGCACTAGATGTCGGTATTAATCAAGTAGATAGTTTTGGAAGAACACTTCTTTTTGCAGCTTGTCAAGCAGGCCACACAAATATTGTTAATTTATTGCTACAGCAGCCAGGGATAGATATCAATCAGACCACCAATCACAACAAAACAGCTTTCTACGGAGCCTGTGAAAATAATCATATCGATATTGTTAAGTTATTACTACAGCAGCGAAGGATTAATATCAATAAGGCCGCTAATGGAAATCGTACGCCGCTCTTTGAAGCTTGTCAGAAAGGTCATATAGGTATTGTTAAGTTATTGCTAAATCAAAGAGATCTTGAGATAAATCAACATGCTAACATTGCATCTCCAAAAAATATATTTTACTACACTCCGTTGAGTGTGGCTTGCGAGCTGGGTTATACAGAAATTTTTGAGTTATTTCTAGAACAGCGTGATGTGATATTTTACGATACATATTTCAGCCTTACCTGTAAAAAGGGACATGTAGATATTGTTAAATTGTTTCTAAAGAATAATCGAATTCGGAATATCAATAAACAAAATATAGATGGGGAAACATGCTTCTACCATGCTTGTCATGAAGGTCACATAGAAATCGTTAAGCTTTTATTAGAACAAAATGACATCGATATTAATCAAGCAGCTAATGATGGAAGTACACCATTATTAAAGGCTATCAATTGGAATCACACAGAGATCATTAAGCTATTACTCGCTAAAAAAAACATTATAATTAATGCAAGAGCTTATGATTTATTAGAAAGGAAACAAGAAGAATATGGGGCTTTCATTGATTTATGGACGCAAAGTTATGCTGAAAAGTTTAATGATAAAGTTTATAATTTTCTCCAGAATTATCCCAATGCTATTTTTGATTTTCCCAAGAATGAAGCAGGATCTTTAGATATTGAGCAAGCCATGCTAGGGTATCATGTTCTACGTCATTTAATTCGTTGTAGCAAAGTGACTCAATTGAGTCACTTTGCGAATAAAATAGATATTTCATTTGTTATTGAACAATTACTTAAAATTCCTAGTGTCAACTATATTGTGACAGTTAATGCAAAGGGTAATTGGATTTTTATTGATGACTTTCTTAAACATTTCGGGCCGAATCTGTATGATAGAAGTAATGAATTATTGCGTTTAGCTCATGAACTGGGCTACAAGTTGATTGCTGCACGCTTGATGAGGATCCCAGAAATTCAACATACTGCCAAAGTAAATGAGTATTATCAATCTCAATCAACATTTAATTTGTGGGAAGTTATTCAGAATAATGAGAAAGTGCTGGAAAATTATAATCAACCATCAATCATGGAGAGAATGCCCCCAGAAATTTTGGAATTTATTTTTGATAATTTAAGCATAGGTGATTTTCTTTCTGCAAGGTTAGTTTGTAAAAAATGGGCATTGCACACAAAAAACAAGATGTCTGTGATGAATAAAATTATACAACAACTACGTGCGCTTGAAGATATAGAAAATAATCTTTCTATTCAAGGATTTTCAAGAAAATTAAAGACTATGTTGCTTTATGACCGGGAAAAAATTTATGCAAGACCTCAACAGCTTTTAAAGCGATTGCATCGTATTTCGATTTTGTTTGGGGTTCGACATTACAATGATGTTACTATTTTAGGGAAAGCGAATATATCAAGTTATAAAGCAGAAATAGAGAGGCAAAAATATTTTTTTGATAGTTTTGTATTTGATTATAGTCCCTTTGGAGAAAATAGTGAGGAGAAAAATAATATTCATGGAATTAATTTTTTAGTTTTTTCTTTAGTTTTGAATGAGGCTTTTCATATGGAATCGCTAGCTAATATGTCAGAAAACAATAAATTTCAAGTCATCTGTGCGGCCCTCATTGGTGGTCAGGATGGGATGACGGATATTTTAAAAGAGAATATTGATGATTTTATGTATCAGAACAAAGCAAATGAATTATTTGTCTTAGCATGCTCAGTGGGAAATTTTGATATTTCACAGTGGCTAGAAGAGAGGTGTATAGATGATGAAAGTAAGCGCAATCTATTGCTTAGTCACCATTTCTTATCCTTTATTTTAGCAGTGGATAATGGCCACTTCGATATGGCTAATTGGATTTGGTCTAAACTTTCAGATGTTGATAAAGCTGAGGTTCGTAAAAACCCAACTGTCATAAGTGAAGTTAGAACCTTAATAAAAAAATCTATCCATAATATGGATATTCCGACAATCAAATTTTTATTTGAAGAAGCCTACTTTCCCCAGTTAGCAAAAAATTATCATCTTGAAGATTCAGAATATCATTTAATTATTGAAAGAGGAAGCAGGAAGTTATTCCAATTGTGTCCTCCTAGAAATGATAATGTAAAATTTGATCTAGAATATATTTTCAATCATCAAGATAAAGGTTGTGAGATTTTTAGATATTTTTCAGATTCTGTTAGAGAGGGCAATATAGATTTAGTTAAATATTTTTGGTTAGAGCAAGGACTTGTAACAGCAAAAGATAACCAGAAAGCTTTATCTTACAAGGATTATTATTTCTTTAAATATTCATTACGACATTTTCATTATAGTATTTTTACTTTCCTTTGGGAGCAAATATCTTTTAAGATGAAAGATAAAATCGAGAAATTAGATGAATTTGCTCTTGTAGGGCCACAATTAAGAGCGCAATTGAGGTTGATACAGTTCCAGCAATTTTCCAAAAAATACCAGAGTTTAGCTCATTCCTTAAGTGCGATGTTTGATGCTAATCAGCAGGCAAAAACCATTAATGGAGTTTCAGATGATCTTATATTCAGTATAAAGGGCGCCACTGTTATTAATTCTCTATTTAATTTAATATCCGCGATAGGCATTGGCAATGGTTCATCACCTGGTACCGATCCGGTTTTATCCAAATTGCGTTATAGAGTTGCACTAGGGCGATGGATTTATCGTGAGACTAATGATAGCCAAGCCATTGCCGAAACTGTTATTGAACAAATTAAAAAAATTGTTGAGTTTAATCATAACCAACTAAGCCGAGAGCATTATCATAGAGTCTATCAGTTAATTAACAGCCAAATTGCTCGAAAGGATAATATTAAATATCGAAATTGGCAAATGGATTGGTTGCGGACAGTGTGTATTAAAGATAAAAACGATCGCAATCTTATCACAACTCATATTATTAATGGCTCTTTGTCAATGAACCTTTCTTCTGATATATATAAAAAACTTGAATATGCTATTAGTACTCATGATATTAGTGAGATTATCGAGCGAGTTATTTTAAACTATGTGAAAAATATATCTACTCCAAAGACTGAACAGGCATTTATTGAAATGAATGACTTATTGTGTGATCTAAAAAACAATAGCGTGCATTGTATCTGGCATATAATTAAAACAGATGTTGAGAAATATTATCTGAATGCAACGGAAAATGATATTAATGCAGCTCCTTGGGCATCTATTGCTGATTATCTTGTCACTTTTAAGTTAAGTGGTGAGGCTAAAATAAATCTTCAAAAAGGTTTTAAATCTTTTGCTAAAGTATCAGGTGGTTATAAGAACTATTGCAATAATCCCCAGGGTTTAGGTAAAAAAATATTATTTTGGGCAAAGCCTGAAATCAAGAGCTGGACTCTTTTAGGTTGTATTAAAGCTGCGGCTAAAATATATGAAGAAAAAAGTGATGCTTCTGATATTCAAAAGTCAAAAATCAAAGTATGGATAAAAGACTGGAAGGCACTAGATAAAAATAATCAGCTTGAAAAGCTAATTGATTTGTTTGAAAAAGGGCCTGAAGACTGGAGTAAATATTCTTTCAAGACGCTTATCGCCTGGCAGCTTTATAATAATTACAATACCATTGGGCTGAAAGTCAAGCAAGCAGATAGTTTTAAAAAATTATCTAAAAAAAATAAAGATATCCACTATAATTTACGTTGGAATAAGCAAACAACTATTTTTTCATTATGCGATGCACTTTATACAGAATTTCCGAAGCCTATTCAGAATGTTCCTATTAATATGATATAGGGAAACGTATGCGGTTTGCTTTAGGTGTAGTAGCCAGTAGTTAATACGACAGTTTTCCTTTGTAATGACACTTTTAGGCTTACCCTTGATACGGGATAGCACAACGGCCTTGTTTGTTTTGATGTTTTTTCATGTTTTATTCGTCCATACCATATTGATAATTATTTGCCTGCCTCATGGTGCAGGCTCTTCTGCACCTGAAATTTATAGCAGTTCAGTAAGCTAAACCAATATCTTTCAGCGGGAGCCGCTGCACCCCGACCTTCACGCCAATGCACGGCTGCAGAGTGCCATGTAGTTGCCCAATCGGTATCTACAGTGTTGAACATAATCGTAAAATTTTTCTCCATCATCATTGACTCCGGTTTCTTTAAAGTGATGGCTAAGAGTTCTAAACTCGTAATTATGGCCAGCTTGATGGGACGAATCACTCCCAAGCAAGCCAAAATTGCAGCAAATGGTGCAAGAACAGTGACAGGTGTACAGAAAGTCGTGACGTTATTTGAGCATGCTCAGTAAGCCGTATTAGGCCTATGGAATAGAAAAACTAAGCAAACTGAAATTAAACCTAAAATAACTAAAAGCAAAAATGCTGCGTGATAACCGCCGAAAAGCGTGATCACATAGCCTGTTATTACGGGTGCCAAAAATCCTGATAGAGAAAATCCGACTTCCATGATCCCTAATGCTGTACCCGCTCTCTCCTTAGCAATATCTACATTCACGGCATAATACGCAGCATTAGCACTCATGCTAAATGCAACAGCTAAGGTAATAGAGATCATAGAAACTGTTAGACTATGATAAAACAAAATAGGCAAAATACTCAGTGCCGCCAATAATTGAGAAATCCAAATAGGATAACTACGAGATAGGCGCAAACAGTTGGTTTTTCTAAAAATAACATCGCTTAAATAACCCGTAGTCCACAAAAGTAATGCTGCCAACAGCCACGGCATCACACTAAACCAACCCACTTGAATCAAATTAAGTTGGTATACTTGCTCTAAATAACTAGGTAACCAAGTCATGAAGAAAAAAAGAAAATAACCAAAAACAAAGAAAGCAATATTATTCACTAACAACGTAGGATTAGTTAAGAGAAATTTCCACAATCCAGGCACATGACGACGTTGTTCTTGCACCTTGATTTCATCAATTTTTTCATCCCCATGAATCAGCTTTATTTCGTCTTGAGAAACTCGGTTATTTTGCTCAGGAAAATCGCTAAACAACCAAAACCATAAAGGTAGCCATAAAATGCCTAATGCACCAAGAAAATAGAACATCGTCCGCCAACCAATATGTACAATTAGCTCGGATACGATAGGTGCACCAATGGCTAATGCTAATGGTACTGCAATAAGAGACGATGAAAGCGCAAAAGAACATTCTTCTTTGGGTAACCAATCACTAATCGCCCGGGTCATAGCCGGGAAATTAGGCCCTTCAGCCAACCCCAACGTGACTCGCAAAAGATAAACAAAAAGAAATCCGTTTACAAACCCCATCATTCCAGAAGACAATGACCAAATTAAGGCCGCTATCAGTAATATCTTTTTTGCGCCAAAACGATCAACAGCAATGCCTCCAAGCAGTGTTGTTAGCATGTAACCCAATCCAAAGGCACCGAGGATCATGCCTTCTTGCTCTTTGCTAAATTGAAAAGCTAATCCAATATCTTCCATCGCATAAGCGATTGCAGAACGATCGATATAATTAACGATAGTAATAAAAAATAATAGGGCAACGATAACCCAACGAAATTTATGCTGAAACAATAGGTAACTCCTAATCAAATTATTTTTCGCTTATACTTAGCGCGGAGAAGGTTATGCACCAGTAAAATAGTGTAGCAAAGATTTAAGCGTTTTAACATTCTCATCAGGTGTAATCGTGTCATTACCAAGCGACTTTGTCGCAGGACTATACCGGTTGTCGAAAATAAGGTCAAGTCCCGATTAACTTTAATGAGAACAAAAATGGCTGTATAGCCACTTTAGTGGATAGTTTTTCTCAGTTGTAATAGCTCATATGTGAACTGACACCATTACAAATAAGAAACTCAGATGCTTGAGTCTACTTCGTGGAATGGAGAAAGTTTATCTGGATGCTAAGAGGGTCTGTTTCCTTGCTTAGTTTTCTTATTACTGAGCATGCTCAAACAACGTTACGACTTTCTGTACACCTGTCACTGTTCTTGCACCATTTGCTGCAATTTTGGCTTGCTTGGGAGTGGTTTGACCCATCAAGTAAACCACTCCATTTTCTGTCGTGACTTTAATTGCACTGGAGTCTAAATCTTTTACGGTGAGCAATTTGCTTTTGACCTTTGTCGTAATCCAAGCATCGCTAGACTGCGTCATGGGTGATATAGGGCCGCTAATAGAAATTTCATTGTAAACTCGGCGAACGCCTGGAACGCCTTGTAAAATCTCTTCTGCTTGTTTTTTTAGTTCTGTGGTAGGTGTTTGGCCCGCGAGTAGCACAACGCCGCTATAGACTGATATCACCACATGGCTTTGTTTGCTAAACGCGTGGCTTTGGGCAAGTTGTCTGTTTGCGGTATTTGTGAGAGCCAAGTCATTTTTTTGAGTATGAATATTTCTGCCTTCGTAGATAACGGCACCACCAATAACAGCACCGGCAACAAAGGCTCCTACGCAGCCATTAAGCAGGATACCGCTCAGAAAGATAAGTGTTATTTTTTTTAGCATGTATTTCTCCAACAGTTAGTGACCAAAAATTTTATGATCGATAAAATCGCAAAGGCAATGAATAATCAATAAATGAGTTTCTTGAATACGAGCCGTTTTTTTTGCCGGGACTCTAATTTCAACATCATTGGTTGACAGGCTGCCCGCTAAATTTCCGCCATCACTGCCTGTCAGGGCAATACAATTCATTCCTCGCTCATGGGCAGCTTCTACCGCAGCGATGACATTATTGGAATTACCACTGGTGGATATTGCGAGAAGCAAATCACCTTTTTGCCCTAATCCTTTTATTTGCCGTGAAAATATATCATTGTATTGGTAGTCATTTGAAATGGAGGTCAACGTAGAAGTGTCTGTTGTGAGAGCAATTGCGGGCAGGGAAGGTCGCTCTGCTTCGTAGCGATTTAGCATCTCTGAGGAAAAATGCTGGGCATCGGCGGCAGATCCTCCGTTGCCACAACTGAGAATTTTTTGTCCACCCAAAAGGCATTCCACCATTTTTTCTCCGGCTTTGGCAATGATGCTCGGTAGCTCATCTGCGGCAGCAATTTTTGTTTCAATGCTGTCGCTAAACATTTGTTGGATTCTTTCAATCATGGATTTGATCCACTCCAAAAGCATTTTTTATCCAGATCATTTGCTCCTTACCTTCAGAGCCACTGATCCCCACAACGTCAAAGCGGCACTCAATATCATCAAAATGACTTTTATCCGAGAGATAACATTGGGCAGCCATAATTAACTTTTTTTGTTTCCTAGAACTTACTGTTGCTTCAGCAGATCCATAGTCTTGTGTTTTCCTAAATCGAACTTCAACGAAAACCGTACAGGATCTATCTTCCATAATCAAATCAATCTCACCCCAATGGCAATGATAATTGGCTTGAACTAATTGTAAACCTTTTTTTTGTAAAAATGCGCAAGCTTGTTGCTCTTTTATTTGTCCTATGCGTTTTGTTGTCATTTTTGATTGAATGTGGCAGTTAACCAGAAGGGTTTTCCTGGATGGGTTGTCCCTTATGGAAGGTTGCAAAGGGTAATTCACGGAAAATCTGCTGTTTATTGTCTAAATAAAGTACTCCTGTCATAGCTTCAACCCCGACAATTTGGTTCGGTTGGTGGGCCAAATATTGAGCCATTTTATAGGCATCCATGCCGAATGCATAGAGTCGAGTTTGTTTTGGTGTGGCATTCGGCATTAATTCTGACATTTGCTGCTGCGCAGCCCTGATGGTTTCGTTGGGAGCGATTAACCAGGGAATATCGAAGAATTGAATGCCTTCTAAATCTTTGTCTTGGAGAGGGTTTGGTTTACCGCTATAGACAAGTGATGTTGAATAAATAGGCAGTTCACCTGCGTAGTAGAAATTTAATAGTGGCCGAATTTGTCTCGCTTTTGTCGGATTGGCTACTAAGAAAATAAAATCAATGTCCTGTCGATGTTGAGGAGTTGATTTGATTTTTTTGCCGAGTATTTTTTGCAGCTCGTTATTTCGTTCTATGCTTTGATCGATTTGTAAGGCTTGTTTGATAGCTTGATCCATATTGGTTTTCTTGGAGTAAGCCAGCACTTCAGAAACTTTTCCTCCCTGTTGTTGCCAAGCATGCTCAAATGCGTTGACAACGCCTTGGCCCCAGCTACTGCTGGGTGCGATGATTAAGGCCCGTCGATAATTTTGTGCGAGAGCGTAATTAGCGGCTTGTTCTGCTTCGTTTTTGGGAGAAAGTGCGAATTCGTATAAGTTATGGGGCAAACGTCCCTCTCCTTTGCCGTCATTGAGCGCCAACGTAGGCACTGGTAAAGTCCGTTGTTTTTGCAAGTGATTCACATTTTTTTTGGTGAGAGGACCGATAATCAAATTGGAGCCGTCTTTAATTGCTTGCTTGTAAACAGTGAGGATATTTTTGTTATCAGTGTCATAGACATTAATGGATTTTGGAGCGTTTTGATTATATTGATCCTGAAAATAACCTGCCATGAAACCTTGGCGAATAGCTTCTGCGCTGTCGGATAATTTACTACTGGTTGGTAATAAGAGCGCGATATGTAAGCCATCTTGATGAGAGCTAGTAGGGATTAGCGGCTGAGTGAGTTGTACTCTTGCCACATTAGGTCGCTGAAAACTAGGTTGGTGATAATTAGGCAATAGAGTATTTGCCGGATGCTGTGGGTAGCGTTGCTGCCAAATGCCAATTTCATGATTGAGTAGGGCAGAGTCGTCAGCATATTGTTTAAAAGCGTAACTGATTTCGAGCCAACCCTGTAATTGACCATAGGGTAGACTGCGAATTTGAGACGACAGATCACGAAGGCTGAGTTGGTTAAGATCATCCCAAATAGCTTGGCGATTTGTCTGTTTTTTACTAAAATTTTGCAGTAATGGATCCAGAGACATTCTGGCTTCAGCGCTTAACAGAGGGTTACCGAGGTGATTCTGAATCGCCGCCTGCAAATGATAGTAAGCAATTTGTTGGCTTTGGTTTAAGTAGTTAGGATCAGCAATATCTTCAAGTTCTTGGGTCGCTTCCCGAATTTTATTCTGTTGGAGATGAAGGTTGGCTTCTAACAGGTATTTCTCGTTCAATAGATCGTTGGGTAAGTCTTCGTCAATAATGGTTGACAGTATTTGTTCCGCGCTCTTGGTGTCGTGATCTTGAAGGTATCGTCCAGTCGCTTGGAGTAGGAGTGTCTGCTTCTGGGGGCTGGATGCGTCCTGAGCCATTTTTAAATATTGTTGGGCTGAGCTACCATAGTGTTGAGCAAATCCTGGCTGGGGATGATTTTGTGGCTCTAGGGTTTGGCAGGCGCCCAGAGCCATAAGAGTTAGGACAAATAATGCCCAGAAAGATTGCTTAAAAAATAACTTTAGTTGTTTCGGCATGGTGGCTAACAGTAATTTTCAGTATACTTTGACAGATATACCCTAAACTAACAGGATAGTCCAACATTGCAAGTTTGCGGCAAACTTTACGTGGTTGCAACACCGATTGGTAATTTAAAAGACATTTCCTTTCGAGGGTTGGATATTTTAAAATCAGTTCATTCTATTGCTGCGGAAGATACTCGTCACAGTGGCAGTTTGCTTAAACATTACTCAATAACCACGCCGATGGTTTCGCTCCATAGCCACAATGAAGCGGCTCGAACGGAAAAAATAATACAATGGCTCCATCAGGGGCATGATATTGCACTGATTTCTGATGCTGGTACACCCTTGATTAGTGATCCCGGTTGCTATTTAACGCAAGCAGCCCATAAAGAAAATATCCCTGTGGTGCCTATTCCAGGAGCTTCGGCTTTAACGACGGCACTTTGCGCTTCAGGGTTGCCAGTCAAGGGCTTTATTTTTGAAGGGTTTCTACCGGCTAAAGCGAAAGCTAGGCGGGATCAACTCATGGCCCTCGCCCGAGAGCCTCGGACATTGGTTTTTTATGAGGCCCCCCATCGCATTGTTCCTATGGTAGAAGATATGTTAGCGATTTTTGGGGCAGAACGGGTCGCGGTGATTGCTAGAGAATTGACCAAGCGTTTTGAGACCATCAAGCGCGCACCATTAGATGAACTACAAGCTTGGCTAGTGGCGGATGCAAATCAACAGCGAGGAGAGTTTGTGGTGATGATTGAGGGATATCAAGGCCCCACATCATCTGGAAAATCCTATGACGCGACAGAAGTACTGACCATTTTGCTAAAACAGCTACCGGTGAAACAAGCAGCACAATTAACGGCAGATATCACCGGCGAAAAAAAGAATGCGCTCTACAAGCTGGCTCTGTCAATATCGGACAAGAATGCTCAATGAGACCTGTGGGGGATTAACTCATCGGCTTAATATAGTAACGGAAACCATGGACATGAAAGCCCCAACCAAAGGATTCTAATTCGCCGCGAACCGTATAGGGGCCAGTGAATTCGACCTTAGGATAACCCTGACTGCAAAAAGCACCAAAACTGGAAGCTTTGTAAGATAATTTAATTTCATCGCTATCAGAGCCGCCTTCGTGTTGTAGGGTCACAGAACCTCTCGCATTGCCATGACTACCGGTTTCAGAATCAATTACCCAGGTAGTAGAGGTGCCAGGCTTTATCATGTCTCCTGTATGGATATCCATAGCCCCTTTCAAAATTTGTAAGGTGTCCACGTGGAAGCTATGCTCGGTATGGTTTTCAACAATGAAGTGTAGGTGATCGCAAGGGCTTGCCAACGCTAATGCAGGCAATATTGCCATTCCATTTGCTATGATTAACTCTAGAATTTTTCTCATTTTCCTAGTCCTTTTGTATCGAGTTATGATCCAGCTTTCAACGTATAGCAAAGTGAACTCCAAATCAAGACGCCAGGGTAACCTTGTCTAAATTATTTCTTTGATCATGTTTGCTCCTTTGAGTCTATTTTTTCAGGGTTGTACAAAATCTAGATGATCTTGCCCTGATGCTTGTCGGGTCAATTGAGTTTATGGTAAGGTGCTATCCGAGTCGATTAGGCAGTCGCTCCGTGAAATAACGGGGAGGAAAGTCCGGGCTTCATAGGGCAGGGTGCCAGGTAATGCCTGGGGGGCGCGAGCCTACGGAAAGTGCCACAGAAAATATACCGCCTCTTTGAGGTAAGGGTGAAATGGTGTGGTAAGAGCGCACCGCGCTGGTGGCAACATCAGTGGCAGGGTAAACCCCACCTGAAGCAAGACCAAATAGGGATCCTATGGTGCGGCCCGCACTGGATCCGGGTTGGTTGCTTGAGATATGGAGCGATCCATATCCTAGATGAATGACTGTCCACGACAGAACCCGGCTTACCGATCGACTCGCTTTTTTATGCTGCCCTGGCGGGGCCTGTGTGATCGCGTTGGTTCTCAAAATCCTGAATAGCATCTGCTGCATATAGGTTGTCTAATTTGGCATTGCGTACTTCTTTCCGAGCGAGGGCTTTGTCGCCAACCAAATTGCCTTTTGCTTCCTCATAGATGCTTCTATATTTTTCACGTAAGGCTGCGTATTTTTCGTTATTTTCACCAAGGTTGGCGCAGTTGTAAGTTTTCTCGCTAGAAACGACGGTACTATATGTTTTTAATGTCCCTTCGCTGTAGCTGCCGTCATCTTGTTTTTGTATGCCAAACATATCAAGGATCTCTTGTTCATTTTGAGTCAGGATGTGATTGGGTCTTGGTTTAAAAAATAGTACAACATCATCTGCACTTAAATCAGAAGTCGCTTTGATTTTGTTGGCTATTCCCACCAGATCCATCGGATTTTTGGCAGTGATGGTAATTTGTGTATGAGTCAGATCTATATTATCCGATACTTGATAGAGTTGATCTGCAATGGCATTGGCACGTGCGTTATCATCAAGATCTTTCAACTGGCCTGCGGTGATAATCGCAGAACCTTCTATATGAGAAGCTGTGACACCATGAGAGGTGTAGGTATAATTAGACTCAGCCTCTAAGATCTCTTTGTTAACCGTTCCATCAGCGTTGATGTTTCTGCGGATTTTTACAGGGTCTTTTTCTAATAGAGTTTGACTTATCTGGAGATCTCCTTCCAATTGTTCCTGCTCTTTTTTGAGGTTGTTTAAAGTGATTTTGTAATGTTCAACATTACTTATTTCACCCCTAGAGCCGTTGTTATAAGCTTCAATAATGGTCTCATAAGCACGAATCCAACCTTCTACAGCGCGAAGATCTGCTTGGAGATTTTCGTTGATGAGTTTAGCATTGCGTTTGTCTGCATGGGAGATTTTACTATTTTCCAAGCTGTAAAGATAGTCGCTGATATGGGGTTGAACAAAGTGCGGGCTGTGATTGTCCATGGCTGAAGATTCAGGTACAGAAGATGACGAAGTCTGCGTGAAGGATTCATTGTCAAGAGTTATTGTTTCTTCAGATGTTGATATGGAAGATGCAAGGGTCGGTTCTACTATCTCGATATTTTGCACGGTATCTACTTGAGCAACTTCTATGGTCATGGGTTCAGCTTCGGCTAGCGTTTCTTCTTCTATGTTAGTTGGCATGCGTGCTTCAGAGGGGGTACGTTTTTTTGCCTGTTGTGTTGGGGCCTCTACGTCTAACTCTTCGGTTTGATGGCTTTCATCTAGGTGCGTAATAATTTCAGCTGCTTGATTTTCTTCTACTTCCGGTTGGTGAATATCGCTTATTTCTTCAGATGTTGATATGGAAGATGCAAGGGTCGGTTCTACTATCTCGATATTTTGTACGGTATCTACTTGAGCAGCTTCTATGCTAATGGGTTCAGCTTCGGCTAGCGTTTCTTCTTCTATGCTAGTTGGCATGCGTGCTTCAGAGGGGGTACGTTTTTTTGCCTGTTGTGTTGGGGCCTCTACTTCTAAAGTATCTGAGCCGTGGTTCTCATTCGATGTTGCAAGGGTGGGTGCGACTGTCTCTATATTTTGAATCGTATCTTCTGGAGCAACTTCTATGGTCATGGGTTCAGCTTCGGGTTCTGTTTTTTCTCCCGAGTCAACGGGGTTTTGTGCTTCAGGAGGTATGCGTTTTTTTGCCTGTTGTTCTTCGCTATGGTTCTCATTCGACGTTGATGTAGAAGGGGTAATGGCTGGCTCTACGGCTGTAATATGTCGAACAATCAGTTGCTCTATGTTAATAGGGACAAACTCTGGTTGCGAAGGTGCTGCCTGGAGCTCATTGAAGGTTGTAATGAGATCGGCTACGCTGTTTTGGTCTCTGAGCGCACTTAACTCTTTATTGATTTCACGTTGCTGAGCACTAGGCTGTTGATTGTTGGCAAAAGCTTGATTGAACAAGTTTGTTAATCGTTGTACGTTCCCAGTCTTAGTTTGTTGAATAGTAGCCAATTCTTCTTTAATATCGTTGCGCTGTTGGGTGATCCAGTCTTCAGGGATCTGTGTGTTTTCACCCATGATATTGACGAGTTTTTTCATATCAGATAGCAATTCTTCTGCTTGTTTTACAAATTCTATTTTCTGATAAGACATTCTTTTTTGAGGTTTTGATGCCACAGCAACGGCTGGTTCTACCGTCTCAGCTTTAGGACGACTACCAATCATAATAGATATCTCAGGTGTGAGAGATTGGCTGCTACCTTCTTCGTAAGCTTGTTTGTCTTTATTTGGCATAATAATTACCTATTTAAATGAATCGCTATACTATGTAAACCAGTTTAAACAATATTACTTAACGGTACATTAATGTTCAAGAAAATATGTACCTACTGTTAATTCTAGACAGGATCCATGTCAATTTAGTGATTTCTATTAAAATCTTTTTTGTTAACTTATCCTTAAGCTAAGCAAGTCTAATCATTTGAAAATTTTGGTTTTTGTAATATTCCTTCCTTTTTTTCAACACATAAATAATATTATCCTCTCCATTTTTTGGTTTGTTTTGCAGTTCCGGAGGAAGATTTATTTTTTCTTCCTCAACCCCTAATTTAATCAGTGTTTCTTTAGTATAGCTTAACATTTTTTTAATAAGAGCAGCCTCGTTAGGCGCTAGGATAGAGAGATCAAGTTCTGTTTTTAAATTGATTTTTCCTTCGCCATCCCATTGATTTTTAAATGTAATGGCAAGATCAATGGCGGCACGCTTTAAATTATATTGAGCAGTTTTATCATGATTTTTATCTAATTCATCTTTGAACATAACCACACTTGTTTTTGAGCTGTAGTAGTCAACAACTTGTTGATTATTATGTTTATTATCTTTCACGGGTTGACTCTGGCGGTGAGCGTAGCCCTCGGGGGAATCAGGATTTAGAGGTTTTTTCAAAATGGGTTGTGGTTTTACGTCAAGAACAGGATTTGCTGGGATATTTTTCTCTGGGATTTCGGGTTGCGGGTCATCCAGAGCGTCGCATGGGTTTTGACCTGGGATTTCAGGTATCGCATCATTAAAAAAATGAGGTGTTTTGTCTATTCCATCATGGAGGAAGTCGAGTGAATGGTTACTTCTTATTTCACGTGCTTTGGTATTTGGCACTTTTTCGGGGGGAAGCGATGCTAAATTTTTTGTGCTTTTAGGTTTTTCCGGCGGAATAGAAATATTAGGATTTTCAAGTACTGGCGCATGTTGTTTATTTTGAGGTATAAAGCTGCTTGGTGCTTGCTTTGAGTGAAAGCGATGAGCAGGTATTGGCACAGATTTAGGCTGATTTCCTGTTTGCTTTTTGGGATTTTGTGGCGGAAGCGATGGATTGCGAAGAGAGGGATTGCTGGGAGTCGTTTGTACTGCGGGCTGGGAGCGAAATAAACTTGTCTTGTTAACTACATGTTGAGATTCATGTTGAGATTTTTGTGGCACAAGTTCCTTCACGGTGCTGCTGAT
>JAJFKH010000022.1 GCA_021773305.1 Gammaproteobacteria bacterium
CCCCCAACAATCAACACAGCCCCTCCCCCACTAACAGCCACCACCACTAAAACCCAAACCCCCTCCTCTAACCGTGACGTAAATGACTATCAAAATGACCCCTGAAGAGAAACAAGCATTTTTCTCCCGTGATTTTAATACAATGGGTATGATGAAAAATAATTTCCCAAAATCGGTGAATGTAGGAATGAATAATGTGCCTGTGTTAGATCAAGGCTCTCATGGATCCTGTACTACTTTTGCTGTTACAGCAGGGATCGATGCAGCTCTCAATAAAGGTGATTATGTCAGCCAACTTTGTAGCCTTGAATTAGGCAATTACCTGAGTCAATACAATTATATACCTAATGGCTGGAATGGTTCTAACGCTCCCTTTGTTTTCAACCAAATTTTAAATTTCGGGATCATCAACAAAGTCACTCAACGAGCAGTTTCCTGTGCGGGATATACTGAATATCCAACTACAGAGACAACAGGTGAAGGTTCTCCCATGCCGCTGGATGAGTATGCTTTATTGAGTGAAGATATTAGCAAAAATCTATTTTTTATTGAGCACGTCAATGCCAGGAAATTTTGGACTGATTTAGTCAATGGGGTAGTTCCTTCTAAAGACATGATCCGTCAAGCTAAATCATCTCTTGCTAGGGGTAATCGATTGGTTTTCGGAGTCGTACTACCGGGACTCGTTGAAGGTTGTGTATCAGGAGCTTGTGCGAGCCATTCTGGCAAACGATTAGATACTTGGGCTATGACCTCTGAACTTTATTCGCTCCCGGAAGGAGAAATATTTCCTGGCCATAGTATGATTATTTACGGTTACGATGATGCAGCAGTTGCTTTTGATCATGATGGACAAAAACACCGAGGACTCTTTCTACTTCGTAATTCCTGGAGTGAAAATGCTGGTGATGATGGTAATTTCTATATGACTTATGATTACTTCCGTCGGCACACAGATGAACTTGTGGAAATCGTACCAACTCTGACTGACTAATATTCATTTTAAAAAGGGAAGTGATAATGAAAATGCAGCAATCTGCTATATTACTTTCAGCTTGGGATGGTGAAGAAATAATAGAACGGCTGATTTTGTCTTGTGACATTCAACTTATTAGTGATAATGTTTTTCACCAAAAGATACGACAACTTAAAGAAGTCCAAAAGCAAGGGAAAGTCAAAAATATTGGTTTGCTAAATCCAACAGCCAAACAGCTCCGACAATCATTCATGATCGAACCCTATGATATTGTTGTTGATTTTGTTCAAACTCAGTATTCATTTTTTAATCGAGTTATTGAATGCAATGATATTTGGGATATTTGTCATCGGCTTGGTTTAACAATTGAAACGGATTTAACAATCACAGAGCTACTTCTAAATGAAAAATTAAGTTCTCTAGTAGAATCCGAATTAGAGAATACTAGCCCTACTGACTTACAAAATAAATTATGCGAACTGTTTGAAACGGACTCTCATAGTGCTTTTGTTAAGGAATATTTTGACCGAAAGTATATAAAAAATAATATTCGATTAATACAATATTTTTTACAGGAGGCTAACTTATTAGCCATCGAACCTATGCTTCTTATGGTGGCTTGGATTGACTATCAAAATGTGGCTTTAGTTTCAGAAAGATATTCTGAAGATATGAGTGTCCATTCTAATTTACTAAAAAACATGTCTCAAAAATTCCCACCGGGATTTTTTAGAGGACATTCTGAAAATTACAATATGGAGCAATTAATTCACAAACTTGACCCGACAGTTAATTTGGAGCGTGATATTGATATGGGAAAATTACGTGGCTTTGCTGTTAATTTACTTCTCTGTGATAAACTTTCCAAACAGCAACTTCAAAAGCTGGCAGAACAAAACCTTTGTTCAAAATTTTCCCAGAAGATTACAAAGGGTAAACTGCCAATGCAAATGGATTCTCCACTTTCAATTTCTATTGCTGATCAACAAAATACTGTATTGGCAGTATCTGTAGGTACTACTCACACGGGTGAAAATGTTCCAGTCACGCCAGACACGGCATATAACGTAGGAAGTATTTCAAAATTTATTATCATGAACATGACCATTCAATTAGTTGGCCAAAATAAAATAAAATTATTCAATACTATCAATCAATTTCTACCTGAGTTGGCTATACCACATCAAGAAAAAATAACTGTTTTGAATCTTTTAAATCATACTTCCGGACTCATTAGGACAAGTTGTTATGACTTCAAGCCTGGAGGTGATTTGCAATTGCTTTTGGGAGATATGGCCATTGAACCACCTAATGGTCAATTCAACTATGCAAATATAAATTTTTATTTACTCGCTTTGATTATTGAAAAAATTCATTCAGGTAAAAAATTACATTGCCTATTTCAAGAAATGATTGCCAAACCCCTTGGATTAACCAATACCTACCATATAAATGATCCACATGCACAATTAAAATTATTTGCTGAAGGCTATAAATTTGACTGGGATTCCCAAAAGCTTATTCTCGCTGGAAAATTTTATATTTATGGCGCAACAGGTTTTCGCTCGACAGTAAAAGATTTAGCAAAATTATACAAACACTTTTTTGAAGATGACAACTATATGCCTCCTATATTACGTCGCATTATCATTGCTTCACCTCGTTATGTTGTTTTAAAAATTGTTACAAGAAAGAAAGAAGTTCATTATCCAGCTGTGATGGGGCTGGGTATTGAGAGGCTGGATATGGATAACACCTCGTTATACGGAAACGGTGGGTGGGTAAACAGTCATGCCATATTTGCGGGTTACTGGCCCAAGAAAAAGCGCAGCCTAGTTGTTGCCCTATCAAAAACACAGGGACTAACTAACTATAACCAGCAAAGGCAACTCTTACCTAAGGTTTCATCTTTACTAAATGCTTCTGCTAAGCCGTTGGGTATTATTCAGAGTCATAAATCTTCGGCTAAACCAACACAAGGTTCCGAGCCTGAACAATCAAAATATTCATTAAAGCAAGGTAATTAAAAGATCAAATTGGTAAGGTTTTGTATTCTATGGTTAAATAGGTTTGAAATTGAAATCGTGACCCATACTTGGCTAAATAATTGGATTTTTCATGGCAGAATGACTGGCACAATTGAATTAATACAACCATGGCCATCTGATACCAAGTTAACTTTTGAATATTCGTTTTTTATGCTTAGGAAGCATTGTAAACTAGGCTATGCATCATATCGCGGAGCAAATAAAATTTATAACCGCTTCGCTCATGAAAACAGTGATGAGAGTCACCCTGTCTCTATGACGGTAACTTATATCGAAGATTAGGTGGTGGATAACCATAAATTTCAATCTTGATAAAAGCTTTTTAAATACCAGGCAAACGCAGCTGCTGATATGCTGATTTCTGTTGCAGCTTTACCCCTAATCCCAACAATCGAATAGGCATATTTTTTCTTTTCCAGCCATCTTTAATTAACTGGTTTATTATTATAATCTCAAGTTGAGATACTAGTTTTTCTACTGTGGTTTGAGTAAAATCAATGAATTTAATTTTCACAAAAATGCTGTGGATAACAGGAGTCTTTTGTAATTGTAACATTCTTTTTTCTAAACGTGCTAGAAGTTTAGGCATGGCATTAACGCAACCATCTGCATCCATTATATCTGTTTCAAAGGTTTGCTCAACGCTCATTGACTTACGTATTCGTTTATTGTTAACAGGACGGTCATCGACACCTCTGGATAAGTCATAAAGCCGTTCTCCCATTGCTCCGAATCGATTGTGCAAATCATTTTTGTCAAATGCTTGTAACTGTTTACATGTTTTAATCCCTAATGCTATTAATTTTTTTTCCATGACAGGGCCGACGCCAAATAATTTCCTAACAGGCAAGTTGATTATAAATTCTTTGATTTCTTCGGGAGTTATGACTTTTATTCCGTTGGGTTTATTCCAATCGCTAGCAATTTTAGCTAAACTTTTATTAGGCGCAACGCCTGCACTGGCGGTGAGCCTCCTTGTCTCAAAAATTTTTTTGCAAATAGCTTTTGCAATTAAAGTGGCACTACCTTGGTAGTGTTTACTGTCTGTCACATCTAAATACGCTTCATCTAACGATAAAGGCTCAATCTTATCGGTATATTTGCAAAATATTTCTCGCAAATAGTTGCTTTCTTGCTTGTAAACTTCCATGCGACCTGGTTGCAAAACAAGATTTGGGCAAAGTCGTAAAGCTTTGCTTGTCGCCATGGCTGAATGTACTCCATGCTCTCTTGCTGCATAATTACAGGCGGCAATGACGCCTCGCTTATTAGGAGTGCCGCCAACGGCTAAGGGGCTTGTAGCAAACTCGGGAAAATCTCTCATTTCAATTGCTGCGTAAAAACAATCCATATCAATATGGATGATTTTTCGGATTTCATCCATGTTTTTTCCTGTTTGATAAAATACTGAGCATTGCAATGCTGCCAAGGATCACTAAAGGAATCGCATAAGATAAATTAGACGTGACAGGCCAATGCATCATAATTGCCGCAATAATAGAACCTATCCCATAAAGCAATACACTTGCTAGAATAATTGGGCGGCGACCTAATTGATCGACTAATGGCCCTACAAATAGCTGCCCTACTCCAGCAGCCAACATAAAAAGACTTAAAGCAAGTTGTATTGTGCTTCCACTAGTATGAAAAACCTCGACTAAATGAGGCACTTCAGGTACAAAAATGTCTTGTCCGATAGCAAAGCTACAAACCAGAGGTGCTAATAAAAACAGAAGATAATTTGTGCTGTATTTGCTCATAGGCATAAGCCTGTGTGTGTAAAAGGCTATTGTAACAAATGCGCAAATACTACGCCAATGAGTTGATGGCAAACTGACTATAATCTTTTAAGATAATTTAGCATTAAATCATACTGTTTAGTTGCAGCGGCAATTGCAATATGACTGCCATGAATAATTTGATTGATTTTTTCTTGACTCAACATGGGCCTTTGCTCTTTTATAGCAATAGCCATTTCCCTTGTGTGATTGGGATCTACAATGACATGTGATGTAAAGTAGACTATTATATCCTCATCACCTAAACCTGTTCGCTTGAGTCCTTCAATAATTTTTACAAAGTGTGGAGCGACAAAACCTTCCGTTATCATAAACTCACCGAAAGCATGGAACTTATAGGGCGAACGCGTAATTAACATATTGAATGTATTCGAAGTTATTTTAGAGAAATAAGGTTGTGATAATCGATAGTGCCTTAATTCTTCCCATGATTCATTTTTTTCTAATAATCGCCTTAACCAATAGGTGTGGAAATTTTCAAGTATACCGTGCCCACATTCATCCCAAAGATTGGCCACAGCAACATTTTTCATCATGCCCTGCAAACCTGTAGATAAAAGTGCAACATCATCATCAACGGACTCATTGCGAGTGACTTCATTATATAAGAAATACTGCATCGATTTAGTTGAAGCTTCTTTTCTGAGATATTCAAAAAATGGGTGCTGTACAGCGGGATTATATTTTGAGAGCTTATATAAATAATCACTTGCCTCCTGCTGATTTAAGTTCTTTGGGAAATTACAATCAACTTCCAACCAATTGTCCAGCAGCTCTCGCTCAAGGATTACCTTAGCTTTGTACAAATTAATTTCTAACAAATCATTGGGGGAAATATAAGTAATGCTATTCTCATATCCAAAGATATAAGCATATATTGCAGACAGTGTTTCATGCAAAAATGTAGAAAAATATAATGGATCTGATTTTTTATTTTGTAGAATAAGCGGCATATTTTTAGCATCAGTGTTAATAAAATCTAACATTTCTGGGGTTAATTCTAAAAGTGAATTAACTGGCGGCCAATGATGCTCATGCAAATTCGGGTTGATTTTATCAACTTTTGTGTATAGCTTCATTGTGACTTCTCCTTTATCTGAGATGTTGCTGTCATTTGATTCGTTACCAAATGATTAGCAAATTTTGGTTCAAAATAAGTACTGTGTGGTGGAAGCATAACTCTATTTTGAGCGGCATGAATGACCTCTGATATTCCCAGTTCGGGGAAAATAATAGATATTTTATCTTTATTGCTATACAAGTGCTGATTCAAGTTGATTTGATTTTTTATAGGAACATAGTTAACGCAACGACTTAACTCTCGATTTTTTTTCTTCAAAATTCTTTTAAAAATCGCATTGTGTGCATTATTGATCATTTGAATTCGTCTGGTTGGATCATAGAATCTTAATTTTAATTGGTAGTGGAAGCCTTTGCAGCTGATATAAAATATGTTTTCGTCATTTGGCAGTTCAATATCTTTGCACTTAGTAACAATAAATTCGGATTTAAGTGATTCTATAATATAGCCCAATGAAAGAGGACATTTTTTTAATTCACGAACCACCCATTTTAATTTTATATTTTTGTCACTAATCAGAGCAACCATTAAATTTAGATGAAGTTTTGAAGCTTTTGCTGCTGCAATTCGATGGTGTCCATCGGCAACGATATAATATGGCATGTTGTCGTAAATATATTCCATTTTCTCTAATATTGGCGAAGATATTGTTGTCCAAAAGGCATATTGCTTATCTTTTTTGACTTTGGAATCAGGTTGTTTTTCCTCTATTTTTTTGAAAATTTTATTTATTTCAGAATGATCTTTATAGACTAATAACACAGGATTAACTTGCATCTTGCTGTGATAAAAGCTTTCTTCATATCTTCGAGATTTTTCAGCTATCGTGTTTTCATGTGGGAGAATTTTTTTTGCTATTGATGAAATTTGTGTTGAGAAAATAACTGTATCAAATACATGTTCTTTATCAGTTATTTTGCAAAAAACCAAATTTTTCGATCTAATAATGGACATTCTACCTCTCCTCAACTAAAAAAATCTTCAACTTCAATGTACTCATCTGATTGAACTGTATTGTATACATGATTTGCAATGGCTAAATCTAGCACACCCATCCCCATTGGGGAAAATATTCTGGGTTTTGTTGTGCTGATGGAACTATTTTTTTTAATTAATTGGGCTAGTGTTCCTTTTATAAATCGAGTATTGTTATATTTTTTAAATGTTAAGTCCACACTTGTATTTGCTTGTAATACATGTTCGATGCTATCAACATAGTTGCAAGAATTATATAAAATTTCTGGAGACAAATCTCTCAAGGAAATATGCAAGACAGTGGGGTTGTGTGAAAAACACTCCTTTTCATTAATATAAGGAGTTAAAGCATTTGTTGTGAATACAATCAAATCGCATGTTTTAATTAAATGAGTAATATTATTATTTATTTCAAAATTATAATTATGTGAAAAGCTGTTTTTAAAATTATATGAATTGACTGAAGACTTATCACATAACGTATATTTTCCAATGTTCCATTTTAGATTCCCAAAAGATTTCACAATATTTTTTGCAATAACTCCCGCGCCGACTATACCAACATTCGCCGCTGATTTTTTTTCAGGATGCATATATTCCGCGGCAAGTACAGCAGAATAAGCAGTTCTTACTGCACTTATAACCGTACCTTCTAGGCAAGCCAGTGGGTATTTATTATGATAGTCATTTAAGATGATGACAGCAGAAGCCCTTTCTAATCCGACTTTATAATTATCAGGGTTGCTACCAATCCACTTAATACCAGCAACTTTGTTATTGTCATTAAGTGTTGCAGGAAGAGCAATAATTCTAGTTTTTGATTCACCATCAAACCCTAAGAAATAACTTGGTGGATTTTTAGCTGTGCCCTTTTCAAAAGACAAATAGGTATTTTTTATTATCTCATAAATTGTATTTGGATTATCATTGATGATTTTATCGATTGCTTTTGCTGCTATGATTCTAAAGGAAGGGTTAACCATGAATGCCTCCTAACAATAATTTTGGGAAATATTTGTTCACCCAGGTTTTTGAGTAAATTGTATTTATATATTCATGGCCAAAATCGGGAGAAATAGCAACAACAATTGAATTTTTCTTCATTGTTTTGCTTCTTTTCTTTACGGCTGTTAACACAGTACCAGTCGAACCGCCAAGAAGTAATCCTTTATCATCTAAAATAGTGTTACATGTTGCTATCGTTTCATGTTCACTGATTGACATAACTTCATCTGCCATTTTTTTATTGATGAGTTCAGGTTTTCGACTTGTTCCTAATCCTGGAATTAATCTTAACCCAGGAGGTTTGTCAAATGTTACAGACCCCACACTATCGACTGCTATAATTTTTGTATTTGGGGAAAACATTTTAAAATATATTGAACAGCCCATTAAGGTTCCGGTTGTTCCTGCGCCAACAAAAAGATAATCTAATTTTTCAAATTCATCAGAAATTTCTTTACCCGTACCCCAGTAATGAGCATACACATTTGCCCTATTAGCATATTGATTAGTCCAAATATAGTTATTATTATTTTTTACAAGTTTTTTAATATAGTCAATTCTCGAACCCAAATATCCTCCGGAAGCATCTTTTTGGGTTACTTTGACAATTTTTGCGCCATATGACTTTATTATCTTTTCTTTTCCAGGAAGTATGTTTGGATCTGTTACACAAACAAATGAATAGCCTTTTTGCTTGCATATCATGCTGAGTGCTATCCCTAAATTTCCTGAGCTTGATTCAATAAGTGTTTTATCTTTAGTCAAAAGCCCTCTTATTTCTAAACAATCTATAATTCCGCTAGCTGCTTTTAATTTTATAGATCCTGCAATATTGAGTCCTTCCAATTTTAAGTAAAGATTGATGTTATCAATGTAAGAATTTAAATCATAAAAAATAGGTGGAGATTTTATATTTTGCAATTGAGTCACTACCATAAATAGACCTCCTGCAAGAAAGTTAACCAAAAAAGCAATTGTATTGCTTCCATGATTTAAGTATCGTTTGTCCCTGAGGATTTTTATATAGTAAAAAATACTATACTTGCTGCCAAACTGAAAAATTAATAGTATTTTTTACTATACAAATTTATACAATTTAGTTTTATATTTTAAATGGTGAGTATATTAATATACTTGGCACTAGGAGTGAGGAATGGCAATTAAAAAAAATTCTTATGCTTTTATTCTAGGTACAGTGTCTGTTCTGGCTTTTTCTTTGACACTACCATTAACAAAATACTTGGTTGCTTATCAATCAATTTTTGAAGTAGGTCTATTGAGAGGTCTCATAGCAGCAATATTTGCAGCATTTATTTTACTATTTTTCGCAAAGAAAACACCGAATAAAACACAAATCAAGAAATTAATAGTAGTCTCAATGACTATCGTACTAGGATTTCCTCTCTTGATCGCTTTGAGTATGAGTCATCTTTCACCTGGGTATGGGGCGGTGATTCTTGCATGTTTACCTATTATGACAGCAATTTTTGGATCTATTTTAGGCCATGAAAAACCAAAATTAGCATTTTGGTTTTTATCTTGCCTAGGTATTTCATTAGTGATGGGATACAGTTTTTTCAATACATTGCCACAAAAATTTGGAATAGGTGATGTAATTTTATTCTGTTCTGCAATTTGTGCAGGACTTGGCTATGCACAAGGTGGCCTTTTGGCTAAAGAGATACAGGGGTGGGAAGTTATTTGTTGGGCATTATTGATAGCCTTGCCCGCATTATTGTTTTTTTCAATATTAAATTTTAATTTTGAAAATTTTTTTACCTTAGGTTATCCTCAATGGTTAGCTATATTTTATTTGGGGATTGTTAATTCATTGTTTGGTTTTTTTATTTGGTATGAAGCATTGGCTTTAGGTGGTGTGGAAAAAGTTGGCCAAACTCAATTGTTACAACCCTTGTTCACTTATTTTTTTTCTATTCTTTTTTTTCAAGATAGCGTTACTACAGAAGCCATTTTTTTGTTTTTATTATTAATAATGCTCGTAATAAAAATTAAAAATATTTAAGAAAAAACGTGGTAATTGTCTAGTATCACTTCAGCTAAAGATATTCAACACTAGAATTCAAATGGCACATATCAAGGAAGATGTAAAATTAAGATTTACTTAGCTTGTTATCTATTAAAAATAGAGTGCTATAATCACGATGATAATTTATTAAATTTATAGGGGTGATTATAATGGATGTCCAGAATAAAAGATATCCTGTTGTTGCAGGTGTTATGGCATTTTTAATGGTTGGCATGGGGCATATGTATTGTGGTCAATTTAAACGAGGATGCATCATTGCTTTGGCGATTTTGGGTTTTAATATTTTAATCAACATCATTGCAGCTGCTATTGGAGGCAGTGCTGTTGAATATAGTTCTTATATTTTAATACCAGGAGTCATTCTTGTTTTTATTTGGCAAATTGTCGATGCGGTTAAAATAGCTAAGAAAACACCTCAAATAATATTAAAGCCTTACAATAATTTCCTAATGTATTTGTTATATTTTTTATTATTGCCAATCATATGTGGCTTGATTATTCTACTTGTGACAATCCTATTGGGAATACTATTTGTTGGTGCTGAAGCCGTGGCTCAATCATGATTATATATACACCCAAAGCGAATCATATTTTCCTTGCCAGAGTCTCATTTGGGGGCATCTTGCCCACTTTTACGTGTTTTTTTCTCCGTCACATAGAGTGACTATGCTTCTCGAAAAAAACACGTGAAAGCAATCAATCTGCACCCCAACTGAACCTCTGATAATTATTAGAATTTTTTACGAAAAAAGGTTGCTTTTTTAAAAAATGAGATCATGATAGTAGTCATTAGTGGTGGTGGGCATTGTCATG
>JAJFKH010000023.1 GCA_021773305.1 Gammaproteobacteria bacterium
CAGCTGAGTTTTAGAGTCCATGACGATCATCCTTTGTTCTCCAGTAGGTGTTCAAAAAGAACACTTACTAAATCACTTTTAAAGTGAATACGTCAATTTCCCTTGGTAGTTATGGTACGACAAAGTCGCTTGGTGTACACAGGCGAGGGTGTAATAGCTCATATGTGATCTGACAGTTTTGACAGATCAGACAATCTGATTGTCAGTTAACTATGCATTTTTTTGTTGCTCCTTTAAGTAATCGCCCTGCAATATTTCGCCTTGAATGAATTCCGTAGAGGGCGATTTGCTTCCAAAATCCGATGACGCTTCTATCCAAGCATCATCCTGTTTTGAAAGCTCCATTATATTCTTAGCAGGACTTTGGTAATTATCAAGATTTTTTTCTTGGGCTATTGATTTTCCATCCAAAAATGTTTGCATGGGTGTGCTACCATAACAATGTTTTCCAGAATGGGGTCTGAGTTGATTATAATGAAGGAGCCACTCATCCACATCATTCTGCAATTGCTCTAAGGATGAATATATTTTTTTACGAAAAGCAATATCATAGAACTCTTCTTTCATCGTTCGATGAAACCTTTCACAAATCCCATTGGTTTGAGGATGCCTAGCTTTGGTTTTTGAGTGGTCAATATCTTCCAGGGCTAAAAATAATTGATAAGCATGATGCTCCACCTTGCCACAATATTCCGTGCCTCTATCTGTGACTCGTAACAGGCGAACGTCTTGAGAATCAAACCACGGAACAATGGTTTCATTCAGCGCATGCGCCGCTGTCAATGATGTCTTTTCCGTGTAAAGACGAGCAAAGGCTATACGTATCAACGAAGGTTTGCTGATAAATCCTACCCACTCCCTTCATTGTACCCACATAGTACGTATCTTGAGAACCCAAATAGCCTGGATGTTGGGTCTCGATTTCCCCATGGGCTTCTTGTTCTTCTTTCGCTCGGTCAAGCGCTGCCAGTTGGGATTCCGTTAGGACAGAGCCATCCTCAGCTGATTTTTTTCTAATGCTTTTAATCGCTTTTTAAAACTTTCCAAATCATTTCGTAACCAGACAGAGCGCACTCCGCTGGCTGAAATATAGATCCCTCGTTGTTTCAACTCATTCGCTGCTCGTCCTTGCCCCAGTGCTGGATTTTCTATCGCAAGTGCTACCACCGATTCTTCAACTTCAATTGGCACTCGATTATGCAGATTTGGATTTTTTCTGCTCAACTCTTGGAGTGCCTCTTCTCCTCCGTATGACATTGGGTGCTTCAGATTATACGTTTGTTCAGGCATCCAAGAGTCAACAGTTACCTGATTGGATCCATTCTCATGTGAAAGCCTTTGAATTTTTTGGAGGGACTCCTGATATTTTAGTTCCCGATAATTTAAAATCTGGCATTACCGATAGCTGCAAATTTGAACCCAAAGCCAATCCTACCTATGCAGACTTAGCGGAGCATTATGGTATGGCTATTATTCCTGCAAGACCACGCGAACCTCAAGACAAAGCGAAAGCCGAAAGTGCGGTGCTTGTCGCTGAGCGCTGGATAGTGGCTCGATTACGAAAACAAAAATTATATAGCTTAAATTCTTTAAATAATTCTATTCGAGAATTACTTCACGTGATGAATCATAAAACGTTTCAGAAAAGAGAAGGCTCTCGCCACAGCCAATTTGTTGGACGAGAAAAATCTATGCTGCGCCCTCTGCCCAAACAAGCTTATCAATTTGCAACATTTAAAGAATTAACGGTACCTCCTGATTATCACTTGCGTGTCGACAAACACTATTACAGTGTTCCCTATCATTTAATAGGAGAAAAAGTTTTTTGTCGATTAACACACGATACCGTTGAGTTTTTCAGTAAAAGCAAAAGGGTAGCATCCCACCTGCGCTCTGAACATAAAGATGACAAAACAACATTCAAATGTTGTACCGCGAATTCTAGCGATAAAATCCCAGTTTTTTTCTAATACTAACTTAAACCAGGGGCCTCTAAACTCCGCATCCGTTATGAGGATAGGACTTCTATTTTGGCCAATAACTTTTTCTAAGCCATCAAGAAATCTTCCATAGAGCTTTCTATTTCCTTGTTCAGAAACATCATATATCATCTCGTAGAGCGTTATCCCTCGCCCGGAGCTAACCATGCTTGCTCTTAAAATATACCATGAGCTATTTGGAACTTTACTCCCATCAATCGCTATTAGGGGGGGCTTTCACGCGGATAACTGTATGACAAATTGCTTTATAAATTTGCTCTTTTTCTGAAACTAAATGGTAGTTAGCATACAGCCTATTTGCTTTTTTTATATTACTCCTAGTTTGGTTTAAATTTTTCATCTTTCTGCCTACCCCTGTGACAGATAATGTTTTTGCTGTGGCAGCTGTTTCAACAACTTCACTCAGCGTCATTATTCTTTTTTGGTGGATCCTCGTGTTTTTTGTGAGCATTTTGTGGCATAATGTGTTGACACGCATAACGGTTTCTCCCTTGTGCTGAGTGGAGCGATCATTTGATCATAAACTGTTGTGTGTGTCTACTATTACTCTTTGATTTTATTTATGTTTTTGCGTCGATATCTCAGGGTGTATAACAGCTCTACGCAACTTCAACCACTAAATCAATTTCTCTTAACAATGACTCGAAAAGTATATCCATCTCACTATCTAAGATATCATCTTTGACTGCAAGGTTCAGGCTTTTCACTGCCCGTTGTAAGCGCGGTGCCGGACAGTAAGCACAGGCACCTTCCATTTTATGCAATAAATCACGCACACGCTTCATATCTTGGCTACGGTAAGCACTTATTAACTGAGTCTTTTCCGCAGGCAATATCTCCGCAAATAAAGACACAATGTCTTCTGATAATTTACCAGCATCCTGATGTTGGCTTGCGGCCTGTTCCCAATCCACGACGGGAAGCGTGCCATTTTTTTTCATAGATAAGCTGCGACATTTTTTAAAAATATCATTAATTAATAAATCAGTAAGTGGTTTTTTCAACACCAACAAAAATCCACTTCTTAGCAATGCCAATTGTTTTGCCGGATCACTATGAGCCGTCAATGCAACAAAGGGAGTTTTATAATTAAGTGCTGTTTGGCTGCTTTTCACTCGACGGATAATATCGATTCCAGATCCATCAGGTAATCCAATATCAGATACAACCAAGTCAAATGTTTTTTTATCTAGCATTAACAGCGCTTCACTGACGGTTTCCGCAGCGTCCACACTACACCCAGTTGCTACCAAGCGGCTTTTTGCAGCAGTATGAGCTAACATATCATCTTCTATTAACAAGACTTGATAGTTTTGCAATTTTGGAAAAATCGTCGGTTTGGGTAGCGCCTCATAATTTTCTTGACGTTGATCTGATGATTGAAATCGATCCCCCCCAAACTGAAATCGAGTAGTAATAATTTCATCGACTAAGGGCTTTTCAAAAGGAATGGTAACATAAAAATTACTGCCTTTTCCGAGTTCACTTTCTACATCAACTTCACCATCGAGAGCATCAACAAATTGTTTGACTCGAAATAACCCTAAACCACTGCCCCCATACATACCACGACTGGAAGGGTTAAGACGCGTATATTTTTCAAAGATAGTATTTAACTTATCTTTTGGGATCCCCACTCCCGTATCTGACACAATAAAGGTTAGTAAAATTGAGTCGTCTAAGGTGTGATGTACTCTCACACGTAATTCAACCTGGCCTTCTGAAGTAAATTTAACCGCATTACTAACCAAATTTAACAAAATCCGTTTTAATCGATATTCATCACCTTTGATCACACGGGGCACTTCTGGCTCGAAATAGAGTGTCAGCTTGGTATTTTTAGTCTTTGCAGCTAAATATTCAATGTCGATAATGGATTGAGCGACTTTCACTGTATCAATCTTTTTCGCTTGAATGGGTTTAGTAAGATAATCAATGTTTTCAAAATCAATGGCTTCATTTAAAAAATCATGGATTTGCTGAGATGATTTTGAAATCATCAACGCTAACTGGCATAAATCCTTTAAGGCCGGATCTTTATATTTATCCAATAAATCGTGTAATCCTTGTAATAAAATTTCCATGCCACTGACCACGCCACTGGTAGGAGTCCGCACATCGTGCTGCATATTTTGGATAAATTCAGTCTTAATTTGGTTCGCCGTTTCCGCCTGTTCTTTAGCAGCTTTTAGCTCTTGCTCTGCTAATTTCCTATCCGTAATTTCAGAGTAAATACCTAAAATACCAATTACTTCATCATCTTTGTTCAGTAATGGTACTTTGCTTGTCAATAAATAGACTTCTCGGCCATCAGGAAAGCTTTGGCGTTCTTCAATATTTAATTTACATTCTCTGGATTCCATCACATGTTGATCATCAGTCCGAAAACCATTACTCTCTTCTCGGGTAGTCGGTAGATCGTAGTCTGTCTTACCCACAATTTCATCTGGGGACGCCAGCCCCAAGGATCGAGCAAAAGTATCATTGCAACCTAAATAAACACTTTCTTTATTTTTCCAAAAGACATGGGAAGGCAACTGCTTTAATAGTTCAAGCACAAAGTCCCGTTCTAACCAATAACGTTCTTCTTCTGTTCTCATTTTTGTGACTCTCAATAATAGCAACGACACAGCCAATTATTGCACAATTTTTGGAAATTTTAAAGATCTCTCTCCAAGTTATTTTTATTACTCATATAGTGGTTTCTGAGTATTTGTCTGGCATGGTTGATTGTATTATGATGACCCGTGGGATTTTATTCACTGGAGAGCCGGGCTATGCCAGAAACAACGACACCAAAACGAATTGCCATTATTGGCGGTGGCTGGTATGGCTGTCACTTAGCCCTTTCTTTAGCAAAACGCTACCCTTGCCCGCCCAATCAAATTGTCCTCTATGAAAAAAACTCCGTTCTCATGAACGAGGTTTCAGGTAAGTACGGTATACGGCTTCATCGGGGGCACCATTACCAACGATCAAAAAAAACCCGGGAATCTTGCCAACGAGGCTTTGACGCCTTCCAAGAGACTTACCCCGAACTAATTCAAGAGCTTGATTACTCCATTTATGGCCTGGCATATAGAGATTCAGATGACAATCCCCCCAAAGTTGACAAAGAACATTTCCTCCAAGTAGCAAAAGAAACCCCCGATGCCGAGCAAATCAAACTGGAAGACTATGGATTAAAAAATCTTCAAGTCGCATTAAATGTCCACGAACCCTGTGTTGCAGTAGGAGAGCAGCTGCGTAACTATTTTGTGCAAAAACTGCAAGGTGCTCATATAGACGTCGTCTACAGCTACCCTGTGAACAAGATCACTCCTGTGAATCATCAATTTGAAGTCAGTGGCAATGATTATTCTGAAACATTTGATCATGTGATCAATGCCACCAACTTTCAATCATTGCTGAATCAAAAAATCAATTGCCCTCTCCTACCCTTGGATATTCAGTTCCGTTATCAGTCTTGCTTAGCCCTTATCTACGAAGATACCACCCACTCCACACCAACAAAACCATTTTCTCTCATTGCTATGGATGGTTGGTTACCTAGTTTCATGCCCCACAAGGATGCATCCAAGATCAATGAAACACCCAAATATCTTTTGACCCATGGAAAATGGACTATCCTAGGTTCTTATAAAACTGCTGGAGAAGCCAAATTCGCCCTTGGAAAGGTCAACAGCACCATGGTTGAAAAAAAAGTTAAACCTCGCTGTGAAAAATCTATTGCGCGATTTTTCCCTAAATTTTCCGAACGATTTGGCTATGTCGGCTATCAACAAGCTGTCACGGTTAAAATGAAAACGCAAAAAGAATTCCGCAGTGCTTTAACCTTCACTAGGGAAGGAATTATCTGCGTACTACCTGGGAAAATCAGTAATATCTTTGATGTCGAAAAAGAAGTGTTACAATTGATTAACGGTGATAACCTTATTGAAGATGGGATCTTTACCTATACTTCCGGCGGCATTCTCGACACATGCCAAGATGAATTAACAGAATTACCCGATGATACCAGGCGAAATACAACCTGCTTACAAACCATGGAAAAAGAATATAACGGTACACCCTCTTTCTGGGAAAAAACAAACACCATACCAAAGCTATGCCCTGGGCAAGTAGAAGAAAAAAAGCTAACCTCGCATGGCACACGTAAAAACTAGAGTGAACCGGTTATCCCCGACGCATCAATTTGTGTGTCAATCAATAAAGTACCTGTGCCATCAGAATAGGCAATGTACCCATTTACCGATTGAGCCGCTTGAGTATAACCGGTAAAGTCTCCACTCACACTATCCGTAGTATCGCCGCTAATTTTCAAAATATTGTTACCGTCCGTTATATCCAGTAAATCAGCAGCATTTAATATAACTGACTGACTGCTACCCACTAGTTGTATTTTTTCAATATTATTTAGATCTGTCGTGATAGCCGCCATATCAAATACGCTGTCAGATACCCGTAAAATGTCGAACCCTGCATCACCTTCAATCAACGTATCGAGACTATCAAATACCAAAATATCATCGCCTGCACCGCTAATAAGCGTATCACTGCCCCCTAGCCCATCTAATAAATTGGTTTCCTCTGTTCCTATGAGCGTTTCAGCTCCTGCGGTGCCTTCAATGGAATTGCTCATGGCAAAATGAATCGAAACGGGTACCCCGATAGTTCCATCTTCCAATCCATCCACTAGCAACAGATCCACTTGGGCTATATTTCCCGTCGTATTAGAAACAAAAATTACCTGTTCACTGTCCACATCAAATTGTGTAAACGTTAAAATAGGGGTGCCAGGATCAGATTCAAATGCCACAAAGCCACCGGCGGTGGACTGCACTTGGTAGGTCAACTCTATGGCAGCATCATCAACATCTTGAGCATTCAATATTTCATTGGTAATAAACACATAATCATTAGTAATCCCCACAGCATTTGCTGCAATTTCACCTTCGTCAAGGGCGCGATTCCAGGAGGTCACATGGCTAATAGATCCTTCAAATTCACCGTTATTTTGCTCGGTAATAGTGGGGTTTTCAGGATTTCGTGTAGCACCCACATTGCGACCCACACTAATGGCACCCCCATGGGGATTTTGAGCGGCAACGCCTGTCAGTTGCCCCATTTGAATCCCATCGAGATACGCTGTAAAGGTTCCATCATTTGCATTATGTACCGCAGTGACATTGTATTCTGTATTGGCTGTAATATTGCCAAGACTAATGGCTTTGAATTGATCCCCTGCCGCCCATTCTGCAATATTGTAAACAAATGCAAATAACTCTCCATCATTGATACTGATGTGATACCCTCGAACACCCCCTCCTTGTTTATAAATCACCTGAAAACCACTCACATCACTACCTGTCTGAAAATTAGCTTCGATGGTTTTTTCTGCAAAAATAGATAAATTAATTTCAGCGGCATTACCGATTCGATACCCTTCATTCGTACCATTGAAGGTCACCCCTGGATTAGTGCCAACACTGGATGAAGCAAAGTCAGGGGAATTACCACTGGTTATCGTATCATTGTTGTTACCCGATTTATCTTGCCAAGACACAATAGCAGAACCATCAGCAGGATTATCACTGGTTAAGCCATCACCATCCACATCTGATGCCTCAAATCGAAAAACGATGTTTTCATTATTGGGAGTTACGATATTTGTGGAAAGTGGATCCAATGTTGCCTGATCGTTCACACCATTGATAGTAAGGGTCACCATAGCCGTGTCGGTCAGTCCAAAATTATCCTCAATCGTATAGGTAAAAGTTTCAACAGCAGACTCACCGGCAGCTAAGCTTTCAAATTGGCCATTAGGAGAATAATTAAACGTTCCATCGCCATTACTTAATAAGCTACCTAGGATCCCTGAATCATCAAAGTTAAGCAAAGCAACAGCATCTCCAGCATCAAGATCAAAATCATTATCTAAAATATTTGCTGTTATAAATATACTATCTTCATTTGTAGTAAAGCCTATGCCACTATTATCGATGGCAACAGGTGGCTCATTCAAATCATTGAGATTAATATTCACTGTTGCCGTATCTGTCAATACTAACTGATCTTCTATTTGAACAATCAACATAAAATTAGGATTCGTTTCAAAATCTAACGGAGCAGCATTATTAACCGTAATATTCCCTGTATTGGCATCAATAGCAAACCCATTCAATGCATTACCTGCAATAATCGAAAAGGTAATACTATCTCCAACATCAATATCTGAACCTACGGCTGCTCCTACAAAAGTACCCACACCACTATTTTCATCTAAGGAAAATACCACATCACTCACCATAGGTGCATCATTGACACCTTCAATTGTAATAAAAACAGTCGCTGTGACAGGGTTTCCACTACCATCCACAGCTGTATAGGTAAAAGTATCATTGGCCAGGCTGCCGACAAAAAGAGGTTCAAATCCACTGTTAGGATCATAGACAAATGTGCCATCTCCATTATTTGTCACAAACCCTAAGGTTCCTGTAGTGTCAAATCCTGTCAAAGTCAAGATATCCAATGAAAAATCATTTGCAAAAACATTGGCTGTTGTAAACAACATATCCTCATCTGTGATAAAACCAATACCTCCATCATCATTCGCCTGAGGAAGTACATTAACAGCTAATGCTGCTTGATTAGAAAACAAGACTGAAAGGAAATTTGTGAAGTCTTCTCCCCCGTCAAAGATAAAGCGAGTATTTTCACTCAAATCAACAGGAATATTATTAAAGCTGCTGACATCAATGGTTGCCGTTGAGGGAATATGTTGTATTGAAAAATCACTGACACTAGCCGTGGTAAAAAAATCAGCCGGTGAATAAAGTCCATCTAAAAGAATGATACCGAGATCTAAAGATTCTCCATTAGACAATTTGAAAAAATCCACAACCATTAACGTCGTGTCATCAGAGAATGTAATAACCAACGAATCTCCGGCACGATAAAAAAGTTTGGGAATATTTTCAGGATCATCAAACGACAGACGATCCCCCGAATTAAGAGTGATCTCGCCATCGGGTGCAACATCCATGCTATTATTAGCATTATTTATTTCATTTTTAACGAGTATTCTCACCTCACTGAAAAATATAGACTTTTGAAATATATAGGCTTTCCATATTTGACAGTGAAATGAATCAATAGTTCATACTTGGCAGTTTATTAATTTGTTACTCGATGAATATTAGCGCCTAATTGAGCCAGCTTTTCTTCAATACATTCATAACCTCGATCAATATGATAAATTCTATCGACTCTGGTTTCCCCTTGAGCCATGAGTCCTGCTAACACAAGACTAGCAGAAGCTCGCAAATCCGTGGCCATCACCGGTGCACCCGTTAATTGAGCCACGCCCCGACAGATTGCCGTATTCCCTTGGAGTTCAATGTCTGCGCCCATGCGCTGTAATTCTTGGACATGCATAAAACGGTTTTCAAAAATGGTTTCGGTAACCCTTCCAGTGCCACCCGCCGTAACATTCATTGCCATAAATTGAGCTTGCATATCTGTAGGAAAATCCGGATAAGGAGCCGTGCTGATATCCACTGCTTTTGGCAACCTATCTCGCATATCCAACTGGATCCAATCATCTCCCTGAGTGATATCTCCGCCTGCTTGAGAAAATTTATCTAAGACTGAACCAAGGTAAGCAGGATTGATATCTTTTACTTGCACACATCCCCGAGTACAAGCAGCTGCTGCTAAATAAGTTCCGGCTTCAATGCGATCTCCCATAATGGTATATTCACCACCATGAAAGGCTTCAACTCCTTCGATCACTAAGGTATCTGTACCGACCCCTTCAATTTTGGCACCGAGGGTTATCAAAAAATTCACTAAATCTGTGACTTCAGGCTCTTTGGCAGCATTACGAAGAATCGTTGTACCTTCTGCTAAGACTGCTGACATGATGACATTTTCCGTACCAGTCACCGTAACAATATCAAAAGTAATATCAGCACCCCGCAAAGGGCCTTCAAGACGAGCCTTTATATACCCACCTTCCACATCAATTTTAGCCCCCATCGCTTCCATGGCTTTCAAATGTAGATCCACAGGTCGAGTACCGATAGCACAACCACCCGGCAGCGAGACTTCCGCTTCACCAAAGCGAGTCAACAACGGCCCCAGTACCAAAATCGAGGCCCGCATGGTTCTCACGAGTTCGTAGGGAGCCTTATATTGATGAACATCTTCGGGATATATTTCAATATTCATATGTTCATCAATGATAAATCGCACCCCCATACCACCTAACAATTCGACAATAGTTGTTACATCGTTAAGGTGTGGTACATTTTTTAAGATAATGGGGCTTTCGGTCAGCAGACAAGAAGCTAAAATAGGTAACGCTGCATTTTTAGCTCCAGAAATACGTACGGTACCTTCCAGAGGATGTCCGCCTTTGATAATAAGTTTATCCATTAATTAATAACCTACTTGTTAGGAATTTTTCCATTCATCCGGTGTATAACAACGAATGGAGACTGCGTGAATTTGCCCATTACCAATAGGTTCAGCCAGGGCTTTATAGACTAATTGTTGTTGCTGTACACGAGTTTTACCCGCAAATTGTTCACTGACTACATTCAGCTCAAAATGATGACCATCCCCTGTCACTTGAGCGTTAGATCCTTCCATGGTGCTTTCAATTAAAGCGACAATCGCGTCATTTTCCACTGGAATCTCCTAAAAAAAGTATATTACTCAAATCCGTAACTTGAGCAATTGCCCGCATTTGTTCAGGCATATCTACAAAATTGAGTGTCTTATTTTGTTGTTTTGCATAACGTAACCACTCCATCAATAAAGCCAATCCCGAGCTATCACTATAACGAACGCCGGATAATCCAATGGTCACCCCCTCACGTTTTTCAAGCCATCGGACAATCGCTTGTTTGATGGTTGTCACCGACTTGAAGGTCAACATGCCCTTTAAGCTGATTTCATTGGCAGACTCAATAATTTCAATATTCGCCATCATTACATCCTAAAATTTTGTACCATGCTTATTCATTTCGCTCAATAATCCATCCATACCGCTTTGGGCAATAGTGCTGGAAAATTGAGAACTAAAGCTTTGAATCATACTCACGCCATCCACGGTCAGATCGTACACTTTCCAAGTACCATTACGTAATAATAAACGATAATTCACCGGTATCGCAGGGCCTCCATGCTGATAAATCAAACTATTCACTTGCAATCGTTTATTGTTAGCAATCGGTTTTCGCAAGGGTTGAAACTTAATAGTTTCATTGGTGTAAGCTGCTAATGCTGTGGCATAGGTACGGATTAATAATTCTGTAAACTCTTTAACGAATTCATCGCGCTGAGTAGGACTCGCTTGCTTCCAATTATCTCGCCCCAAAGCAAGCCGTGACATCGCCTTAACATCCACATAAGGCAACACAATACGCCGTGTCAAATCATAAACAAAGTGAGGATCTGTATCGACTTTTTGATGATTATTTCTTAGCTCTGTCATCATCTGATCGGAAGCATTTTGCAGCATCGCCACAGGATCTTGCTCTGCCCAAGCCAACCCCATGCATAAAAAGAAAAAACAACCTAAAAGAATCTTTCTCATCATGATCGTTCACCCTCTTTATTCATGTTAAACAGTAGTTGCCCTATCATGGTTTCCAACTGTAAAGCCGGATGAGTTTCCATGATTTCATCTCCATCTTTGAGATAATCATCTTCAAATCCAGGAGTTAATGAAATAAAATTAGCACCCAATAAACCCGCTGTCACAATACTCAAAGAAGAATCTGCCGGAATATTATCTTCTGTTTCATTAATTTTCACGGTTACCACAGCTTTATAATTATTTTTATCTAAATGGATCCCTGTGACTTGACCAATTTTAACTCCGGCCACTGTTACCGGCGCACGACGTTTCAGATTACCAATATTCTCAAATTCTGCTGTCACTTGATAACTGTTTCCAGCGGTATAGGTCGTTAAGCCACTCACTTTAAACCCTAAAAACAATACCGCGGCAATACCGGCAACAATAAATAATCCTACAATCAATTCAACGGTTTTTTCACTCACGCTTACCAACCTCCCATCATTACTACTGTCAACACAAAGTCTAATCCCAATACGGCCAAAGAAGAATAGACGACCGTACGAGTTGTGGCTCGTCCAACCCCTTCCGCTGTGGGTACTGTTGCATGGCCCTGATAAACGGCAATCCAGGCGATGATCATTCCAAACACCACACTTTTGGTTAAGCCATTCATCACGTCCACATGAAAATCCACAGAAGCATTCATATTACTCCAAAAAGCACCACTATCCACGCCCAGCCATGCCACGCCAACCAAATAACCTCCGACAATAGCCACAGCACAAAATATCAGCGTCAATATGGGCATACTGATAAAAGAAGCCCAAAAGCGTGGGGAAATAATCCGCCACAGAGGATCGACGCCCATCATTTCCATACTCGACAATTGCTCTGTGGTTTTCATTAAGCCAATTTCTGCTGTTAATGCTGATCCGGCGCGACCCGCAAAAAGTAATGCGGTTACCACAGGCCCTAGTTCTCGTACAACACTGAGCGCCACCAGCTGACCTAATTCCTCGGAAGCACTAAATTTCACTAAAATATTGTACCCTTGAAGGCCCACCACCATGCCAATGAAAATACCTGACACCATAATGATAGGAAGCGACAATACGCCCACAGAAAAAATTTCATAAACCAGTAGTGGAAAACTTTTTTTAAACCGAGGCATTCGACACAAGGTGCGAAATAAAAACTGGCTTGCAGCCCCCACTTCTGAAAATACATCAACCCCTAGGCGGCCAATAGAACGCACATTTTTCATGATGCTTCCCCTAACATATCTTGACCAAAGTCCACAGCAGGGTAATGAAAAGGCACAACCCCATCAGGTAACCCATGAATAAATTGCTTCACATAGGGATTTTCATCCTGCTGCAAATACTCTGGAGTACCTTGACCAACGACTTTACCTCCAGAAATTACATAAATATAATCTGCAATGCTTGCCGTTTCTGGCACATCGTGAGAAACCACGATACTTGTCATTCCCAAAGCATCATTGAGGTGTCGGATCAATTTCACCAAGATCCCCATAGAAATAGGATCCTGCCCCGTAAATGGTTCATCGTACATAATCAAAGTCGGATCCAATGCAATCGCCCTTGCCAAAGCAACCCGACGCGACATGCCGCCAGATAAATGGCTTGGCATCAAATCTCTAGCACCTCGTAACCCTACTGCTTGAAGCTTCATCAACACCAAATCTCGAATCATCGATTCGGAAAGCTGGGTATGTTCCCGCAGGGGAAAAGCAACATTTTCATAAACAGTTAAGTTTGTAAATAAAGCACTGGTTTGAAACAGCAATCCCATATTTTTTCGAACTTTGTAGAGATCTCGACGAGATAAGCGATGAATAACATTACCATCCATCTCAATGGTACCAGATGTGGGCTTTAATTGACCACCTATAAGCCGCAGCAAAGTGGTCTTCCCCGTACCACTCGGCCCCATGATCCCAACAACTTTCCCCCGAGGAATATCCAAACTTACGTCATCGAAAATAACACGCTTACCCCGGCAAAAACTCATATTGCGGATCTTGACTAATGCATCAGTTTTAATAAGACTCGTCCCCATTTGAAAACAACTTTGAAGGTACAGATTTTGCAACAAATTGTTAATAATGTACAGTATTCAGAAACAGTATCCATGGATATCATGTCAAATTTTGTTCGATTTAGTAAAACTTTCCAATATTCATCAACCTAGAGTCCATTGTGAAAAGCAGTTGCGATATTTACGAGCCTATACTGAGAACAAGCATCTCTACAATATGGCAAGCTATTTGACGCCTCTTTGAAAGAAAACTATCCTTTAAGCGAATAGATATTAAATTCGAAGCATAGATATCCCCCAACAAGAGGGTGAATCCCCATAATTCCACAAGGAGTGCTATATGAATGCACCCTATTATTACGTTCCTCGTTACAGCATCTGGCCAATCTTAACAGCCACTGCCGTTTTTTTACTCCTTATCGGCATTATCAATTCCATTCATGGAAATATTCACCTTGGAACTGGAGCTGCTTTCCTCGGCATTACGCTGCTGTTAACAGTTACTTTTGGCTGGTTTCGATCGGTCATTATAGAAAGCCACCAAGGTTTGTACTCACCGATGACCGATCGCTCATTCCGCTGGGGCATGGTCATTTTTATCGTGTCAGAAGTCATGCTTTTCGCTACTTTTTTTGGTGCATTATTTTATGCCCGAGTCGTGTCTGTGCCTTTTCTCGGTGGGATCAGTGAAGGATATTTTACCAACCTACTACTCTGGCCAGATTTTCAACCGACTTGGCCATTATTTATTAATCCAGATCCCACTATTTTTCCCGGTCAACAGTCCGTCATAGGGCCTGTGGGGATCCCCATGCTCAACACATTACTGCTCTTAACCAGTGCAGTGACATTAACATGGGCGCACTGGGCATTAAAATTTAACCAACGAGAATTTGTGGTGTGTGGCTTGATGCTAACCATTGTCCTTGGGCTCACATTTCTAGGATGCCAAGTGTATGAATATGTACTCGCCCACACCCACGATGGTTTAACTTTAGCATCAGGTATTTATGGCACCACATTTTTTATGTTAACCGGCTTTCATGGCGCTCATGTCACCGTGGGAACGATTATGTTAATTTGCATCTTGGTGCGAATTTTACGAGGACATTTTTCCTCAACAAATCATTTCGGTTTCGAAGCCTGTGCCTGGTACTGGCATTTTGTAGATGTAGTATGGCTATTTTTATTTATTTTTGTCTATTGGATTTAAGCTCGAAAACCAATTCCTCTATCCAAAATATAAATATTCCCCACAGTTAATAACACCGTCATTCCAATTAAAATAGTCATCGCTAACCATAATGAAATATCGCTGATCCCCACAATACCATAGCGAAAGGCATTCACCATGTAGAGTACCGGATTAAATAAAGAAAGTTTTTTCCAAAAAGGGCTTAACAAATTAATGGAATAAAACACTCCTCCTAAATAGGTCAAAGGCGTTAAGAGAAAAGTGGGGACAATAGAAATATCATCAAAATTTTTCGCAAAAACCCCATTGAATAATCCCGCCAATGAAAATAATAATGATGATAAAAAGATAACAACCAACATGAGCCAAAAGTGAGCTACAGAAAATCCACCAAAAATCATCGCCACCCCAATAACCACCAGGCCAACTACAATACCTCGCAAAACACCAGACGTCGTATAACCTAATAAAATCACCCAACTCGGGATAGGTGCCACAAGTAACTCTTCAATATTTCCCTGGAATTTACCGATAAAAAACCCAAAAGCTGTATTAGTGTAGGCATTCGTAATCACAGCCATCATGATAAGCCCTGGTGCAATAAAATCCACATAACTCACACCATCCATTAAGCCAATACGAGCACCAACAAATTTACCAAACACAAGAAAATACAATGTCATTGTCACCGCTGAAGGCATAATCGTCTGGGGCCAAATACGAAGAAATCGATGCACTTCTCGACGTGATAAGGTTAAATATGCTGTTAAATTAATTTGTGCTTGATTCATCATTGTTCCTTTTTACTGTTTTGGGTTAAATCAAGAAACATTTCTTCCAAGCGATTACTTTTATTCCGCAAGCTGGTAATAGTAATCCCTTGTTGCCCCAATTCTGCAAATAATTGATTTAACGATTGCTCCCGCTTGACGTTCACCGCTAAAGAGTGCTCATCAATTAGAGTACAGCTATATTTTTCCAGTATGGGCGCAACCGTCATAGACACATCTAAATCTAAAATAAATGTCTCTGTATTTAACTGCCTTAGCAGTGATTTTTTATCTGTATTAACAACAATATTACCTTGATCAATGATAGTAATATTTTCACACAAACTTTCTGCTTCTTCTAGATAATGGGTAGTTAAAATAACCGTTGTGCCTTTTTGATTAATTTCTTGCAAAAAATCCCACATCGTGCGACGTAATTCAATATCCACGCCCGCCGTGGGTTCATCTAAAATCAATAATTTAGGTTCATGGATCAAGGCCCTGACAATCATCAAACGTCGTTTTAATCCTCCGGATAGGGCAACTGTTTGATGGTTACGCTTCTCCCATAAGCCCAATTTCTTTAAGTAATATTCAGCTCGCACTTTAGCAACTTTTCGCGGCACCCCATAATAGCCTGCTTGGTTACAAACCACATCAATCACTTTATCGAATGTACTAAAATTAAATTCCTGAGGCACCAAACCGATGTTACGCTTTGCCAACAACAGATCGTCACTCATATCATGATCAAAAATTTTAATTTGGCCTGCTGTTTTATTCACCAGGGTTGAAACAATACCAATAGTTGTGGATTTTCCTGCTCCATTCGGCCCTAAGAGAGCAAAAAAAGCCCCCTCTTCTACAGAAAAACTAATCCCATTGAGGGCTTGAACACCATTGGCATAGGTTTTTTTTAAATTGTTTATTTCAAGTGCTTTCATAATAATCCCGTAAAATACGTAACACGTCCTCTCGACTAAAATGTTCGGGAATCGGATCGCCATTCATCAATGCTTGGCGTAGTACGGTTCCTGATAGCTGAAGCCTAGATAGTGTATCATGAGAACAAGTCTTTTGGGTAGCCATTCCCTGACATTCTCGGCACCAAAAAGCCCAATCCAGTTTCAACGGTTTGATATCCATCGCATCAGGAGCAATTTTATCAAATATCATCTGTGCTTCAAAAGGGCCATAATAGCCATTTACACCAGCATGATCCCTGCCCACGATCAATTGGCTACAACCATAATTTTGGCGAATAATCCCATGTAATAACGCTTCTTTAGGGCCTGCATAACGCATCTGATAAGGGATCCCAGATTGGATAATATGCTGTTTATTAAAATATCCCTCAATCAATCGAGCAATGGCTTTGGTTGCCACTTCTGCTGGAACATCATCTTGTTTCAGTGAACCTAACACGGAATGGATCAGCACGCCATCGGCAACTTGCAACGCTGTTTTAATAAGAAATTCATGGGCGCGGTGGATAGGATTACGTGTTTGAAAAGCAACCACATCGTGCCAACCTTTGGCTTGAAATTCCGCTCTAGTCTGCTCCGGGGTCAAGTAAATTTCTGAAAACTTTTCTGGGAAGCTGCCTTGAGAAAAAACATCAACCGATCCACTGACACATATCGGCGATTGCCCCAATGTGGTGGAAACACCAGGATGAGCCAAATCACAGCTACCATAAACCCTACTGCATTCCACCTTCAAGTCTACTTGAAATTTTTCTTGAATCATTAATGTACCAACAATATCTCCCACATCACTTACCAACGCAATCTTTTGCTGAGGAGTAAGACTCGCTGCTAGCTCTTGCTGCACAGATAACATGATAGGGAGCGGCCAAAAAACACCGTTTAAAAGTACCATATCCTGGCAAACCGATTGCCATGTATCATATCCCATAAAACCCGTTAACGGTGAATAGGCTCCAATACCTAACATCACTAAATCACTTAACTCCCGGGAATTCAATGGAATTTTTGCCAGTTGCTCTGCGCTTTTTAATGCCTCTTTTTTTTCTTCTCCATGCAGCAATCGAGGTTGTAATGGCTGTCTACCGTGTGGTTTGATAAGTTCAGTCATTGGGAAAAATACCTCGTTGCTGTAAATCATTCATAATAAAACCAGCAGCAGCAACAGGATCCATCACAGTCGTGTCAATCGTAATTTCAGGCTGAAGGGGATTTTCATAGGAAGCATCAATTCCTGTAAAATTCGTTATTTCTCCCTGGCGAGCTTTTTTATAAAGTCCCTTAGGATCACGCGCTTCACACACGGCTAAGGGCGTATCAATAAAGACTTCAATAAATGATAAATTTTCTACCTGATGACGTTGTCTCACCCATGCTCGATCCTTTTGATAAGGTGCTATCAAACAAGCAATCGTTATGACGCCACTATCATTCATCAGTTTTGCAACTTCTCCGACCCGACGTATATTTTCTGCACGCGCCACAGGATCAAAATTTAAATCTTGATTCAGTCCTTGACGTAAAATATCACCATCCAAGGCATAAGCCATATAGCCCTGCTGAAGCAATAATTTTTCTAAGGTAAATCCTACTGCGCTCTTACCTGCGGCGCTCAACCCTGTCAGCCACAACGTCATACCTTGATGTCGGCAGTATTGAGCGCGCTCTTCTTTTGAGAGACGAGCTACTGCAAAATCCTCTCTCTCCATGGGGCTTAGCTTTCCTCAGAGGTTGCTTTAGGTAGTTCCTTAAGGTAGATATCTTGCTGGGGATTCGGCGCTTGTATTCCGTGTGCTTTCAATGCATCATGCAGACGAAATAGAACAAACGATCGTACCAATGCCCGAGAACGTCCTAACTGTAAGTCAATGAAATAACGGATTTGAAATTCAACTAACGCTTCACCAATTTCTATCAAAAACACTTGAGGAGCAGGCTCTGTCACAACATCATTGATATCTTCAAGTACTTCAATAATCAAATCCCTCACCATATGAGGATCATCCTGACGTTTAACATTGAGCTTCACTACCGTGCGAACGATGCTATCAAAATGAGTCCAGTTAGTAAAAGCTCTTTCAAAAGTTTCAGAGTTGGGTACCAAGACCTCCATATAATCCCACGTTTTTACGGTCATTGCACGCATACCAATATGCGTCACTTCTCCTTCAAAATTACCCACAGAAACCAAATCCCCCACTCTCACGGGACGTTCCATTAACATCAATACGCCACTCACATAATTTCGTGCTAAATCCCGCAAACCAAAACCAATACCAAAAGCCAACGCTGTTAAGATCCATTTTACCGCAGTCAGTTCAACACCAATCACCTGAAGGGCTACTAGCATACCCACGGCGACGGTTGTGTATTGAGTAAAAGCCGCTAAACTATTTCGCAAACCCAAATCACGAGTCTTTGCAAAAACCCAACGATAAGCAAATTCACGAGTCCAACGTGCCAACCAAAATAACACTGCGACAGCAACGATTAATTCAACAATACTCAGTAAACTAACTTTCGTGTCTTGCACCGGCATCAAGTTATAGTGAAGGATCACAATGATTTTTTGTACTACATAAGAGTTTCGATCCCAACCATAAAGCATAAACACAACGAATACTGCCAGGGCCATTAACACAATTCGTAAAATTTTATCCAGCGGCCTTAAAATCGCTTGTGTCCATAACCAGCCATTGCGTAATCTTCGAATAAATAGTTCAGACAACCATTCCATAAAATCAATCAATAAACCACGTAATAATACATAAAATGACAAGACCAAAAGAAATAAACCTTCATATTTACTAATAGCCCATGCCATATCTACATAACCCAAAATACCAATCACAGCAGTGGAAAGAATCGTTAATGGAATTAAAAAACTCAACAACCTCACTACCCGCATAAGGTAAGGTCTAGCATTATCGACGAAAGGCTCTAGCAATCCGGGCACAATACGCCACCCTCGTAACAACAATAAAGCAACAACAAATAGAAAAACCATAAATAATCGATTAAAAAAATCGCGAATTTCATATTCTACCGGTAGCTGATGAACTAGCACGGTTAACATCGTTAACACCCCACCCGTGACCAAAGCCCATTTCAAGCTGCGATATAACTTAACATCCCGTCCAGACACGTCTGCTGCACTTTCTAATAGAGCAAGACGCGCAATACAAATTGCAATTTTAAATACAAACCAAACAAAAATAACGTAAATAACCGGCACAAAGGATTTCAATGAAATACCACTGAGCCAAAATAAAATCAGTAGCGCAGAGAATAAATAGAGACCCGTTAAATGCCTTCGTATTAACTCGATAGCAAAATAATAAATATTTCCAGAAATACTTTGTTTACGCTCTTCTAATTTTAATGCAATATGAGAAAAAATATGTCGCAAAAACATCCAAAATAAAAACAATAGCATTTCAAGAAAAATAATGCCTAACATCAACCAGGAACTAATACGACTAAATGCTAAGTTGATTTGCCCTCCTAAAGCATTGAGTACAGGCAGTGCAAGGGTAGGCATAACTAATAGCTTATTCCCTAAAGATACCCACTCACTTAGACTAAAACCAGGCAACCCTTGGCGACGGGAAAGCGCTTTATTGAGTTCTTTTTGTAAATCCTCTTGATATGCCAACACTTTTGTTTCGATACCATTAAGATTTTTTAAGTCTGCTTTATATTTCCCAAGCAATGATTTCAATAGCTTTTTACTGGCTTCAAAATCATCCTCTGAAATTACACAGTTTTCATGGCACGCTAGATCGATCGTCAAACGACGCTCAAATAATTCAACCTTTCTTGTTACCAAGGTGTTTAAGCGTTTGATTTCATCCAATACGACGCTAACTTGTTGCAGCTGAGCGTTTAACCCTGATAAGCTAGGATCATCATCACGCTTTTCATAAATCGCCGCCGTCTGGTTAACAAGCCTAGCCAAGACAACCTCTACATGAATAGCATTACTGTTTTCTTGGGCTTCAAAAACCTGAAACTTTAATTGCTCCTGTTTACGCAAAAGTACTGGATCACTCAAATCATAGGTTGCAATATCTTCATTGAGTAGCCGTATTTGTTCTTGCCAATAATTCTGTTGCTTTATAAGGGCAGTTTCTTTTTCATGAAGCTTTCGTTGCCGAACTTCTTGTAACCCAATCTGATACTGATTTTTTAACTGTTCATACCAGTCTTGCTCTTCTCTGAAAATTTGCTTTGAAATATCCGCAGACTGATTCGCAGCCTCAAGCAACTGCTGTTGCGCTTTAAATAACTGCCGCTGATAATTTAATTGAGACTGTAGCTGCCGCAACCTTTCTCCCACGGCTCCCGCTTTTCCAGCGGATAAGGTGGTATCCCGCAACTCTTTCTCAATACTTAAAATTTTTGAGTTACTACTATCGACCATTTGCTGAGTTTCGGCGACGGTAATCAAAGTACTATCGTAATTAGCCTGTGAAATAGCAACATCCAACATGGCCTTATCAATATCTCGTTGACTCACATCACCAGGTTTGATACGTTTTAACGCTTCAACCTTTTTTTTACGCAACTCATCAAGCGAACGCTGAGCCAGTTTATTTTTACCTTTAAGAGATTCAATATTGCTACTCGTATAATCTAACTTCCTACTTAGCAATTCCATCTGGCTGTTTGCAACACTCATGGTAGCAACACTATTTTCATTGACAGCAGCAAAACACGAAAGGTTCATAGCATAAAAAAACAACAAAAAGCCTAGTAATCGTTTCATAGAGTCCTCACAGGTGTCGGCCTTTGATTTGACATTTCAGTGCCAAGATGGTGTTTAATCATAACTAAGCAAAGTAGCCCTGGGATCCCAGCTAACACCGTCCATAAATAAAAATTTGTCCAACCATAATATTTGACAATCAAGCCCGCAAAAGGGCCTACTAACTCTCGTCCAGCAGCCGCTAAAGATGAAAATAAAGCAAATTGAACTGCGGAAAAACGATGATCACAAAGACTCATTAAAAATGCAATAAATGCCGCCGTAGCCATCCCCGCACAAAAATTTTCAAAAAACACCGCCACCGCCATCAGAAAAAATTGTTTGCCCACAGAGGCTAATAACATAAACAGCACATTGGACAAGGATTGCAAAACACCAAATAATAAGAGCGAACGGAATAATCCAAGGTTTACCATAATGGCTCCCCCCAAAAACAATCCAAATAAGGTTGCTAGCCCGCCCATGATTTTCGTTGCAATGCCAATTTGAGTCAGCGAGAAATCTAGATCCATGAGAAAAGGCCCTGTAAACGTCATAGCAAAAGCATCACTCAATTTGTACAGCAACACCAACAACAAAAGTAGTAAGGCGCTTTCTCTAGCACAAAATTCTCTCATGGGATTAACAATAGCTTCCTTCAAAGAATTTGGATGCTGTGTTTGACTCGGCTCCGGCCCTATAAAAGTAGATAAAATAGCTAACAAAATGCTGAGGGCTAATAATAGCCAGGTAAGTTGCCAACCGATGTAATCAGCCATAATCATAGCCATACCACCGGACAATAAAATTGCCACTCGAAACCCTGCCACCGCCACAGCAACACCAAATCCTCGCTCTCCAGGAGTTAACACATCCGTCCGGTAAGCATCAACAGCAATATCTTGAGTAGCAGAAAAAAATGAGATAATCAGAGCAATCAGCGCTATCACACTGGGATTATCAATGGGGGAAAAAAATCCCATCCAACCAATGAGGAGCAATAAAATAGTTTGAGTGATAAGGATCCAGCCTCGCCTACGACCCAAAAATGGCGGCACAAACCGATCCAAAAAGGGAGACCAAAGCACTTTAAAAATATAAGGTAAACCTAGAAGACTCAGACAACCAATGGTAACAATATCCACTTTGGAATAGGCAAACCAATTTTGCAATGTTCCATGAAGCAGGCCAAAAGGAAGCCCTGACGAATAGCCAAGTAAAAGAAGTACTGCAAATTTTCTATTGGAAAAGTCAGATAGGCGAAATTCCATTTCCTATCTCTCTATCTTGAAAAGGCTCGGAAAATAGCATTCTATTTCCCGAGCCTGATGTGATGTAATAAAACCCTCAATCGGGCGCTTTAAGCCGGTTTTTTGTCGTCTTTACCTACAGCAATCAGGTGAACCTTAAAGATTAAAGTCTCATTAGGGCCTATAGGGCCACCAAGCCCTCTGTCACCGTAAGCAAGATTTGAAGGAATATATAATTCCCAAGTCGCACCAGGCTTCATTTTTTGTAACGCTTCTTGCCATCCAGTAATCACTTGAGATACTTGGAAGTTAATGGGTTTGCCACGTTTATAAGTACTATCAAATACCTGCCCGTTTAACAAACGTCCTTCGTACTCAACCGTCACAAAATCGTCTTTCTTCGGTGATGAGCCTTTACCTGCTTCAAGTACTTTGTACTGTAAACCGCTCGATAATGTCACCACACCTTTCTTAGCTTTGTTTTTCGCAAGAAAGGCTTCCCCCTCTGTGGAGTTTTTCGTGCTTTGTTCTTGCAATTCTTTTTTCTGCTTAGCGACCATTTTTTCTTGGAAGCCCTGCAATGTTTTTTGCATAGCATCCTTGGTCATGAGCAAATCTTTGTTCCCGGTGGCATCTTTAATCCCACGGGCTAGCATATCAGGATTGATTTCCATAGATTGAGCGCGAAGATTCTCACCAATATCAACACCGATGGTATAACTCAACCGATCACGTTCTGTTTTCAATATAGAGTTTGTGGCTTTAGCAGCCCCCCCTGCACCATCACTGGACATGGTGGCAGCAACCACCTGAGTGGACAATAATGCAGCAGCGAGTATCACTGTAGTCTTCAATTTCATTCTGGCTCCCTCACACTTAAGTAATTCCTAAGATCCCCATTCTGCCCTATTGTTATAGAAAAACCTAGCCCTCTAAGCAAATTTTCCTTGACCCGTGTGCTAGCGCCATTACACTTATAGTGTGTCGCATAAAATACAAACAACTCTGAGGTTTGCATGTCTATAAGCATATTTGATTTATTTTCCATTGGTATTGGGCCTTCCAGCTCTCACACTGTCGGCCCCATGCGAGCAGCCAAAGCCTACGTGAATCAGCTCGCACAGCGGCAGTTATTGCCTAATGTTGACCATGTTATCGTTGATCTTTATGGCTCTTTGGCCTTAACAGGAAAAGGTCATGGCACAGATTTGGCCATTATCAATGGCCTGGAAAACCAATCTCCCGAAGGTGTGGATCCCAGCCAAGTGCTCCCCCGGGTCAAAGAAATTACAAAAACCCAAACACTTCAGCTCAATGGCTCTCATCCTATACCTTTTGAAGAATCCAAACATTTATTATTTCATCAGCAAAAAACGTTGGAAAAACATGCCAATGGCATGACATGTACCGCTTTTGGCAAAAATAATGAAGTCCTTTTTAGCCAAACCTACTTCTCCATTGGTGGTGGTTTTATTGTCACAGATGAAGACTTTGATAAGCCTCTGGATGGAGAGATTTCTGTCCCTTACCCTTTCGATTCCGGTGAACATTTGCTCACGCTCTGTAAAGACAATAACCTATCCATCAGTGACATCATGCTAGCCAATGAAACAACCTGGCAACCTGAAGCTCAAGTCAAAGAAGGGATCTTAAACATTGCTCAAATCATGAGTGATACCGTTAGCAATGGCATCAATAGCCAAGAAACGACCCTACCGGGTGGGTTACAAGTGCGCCGCCGCGCCCCCAAACTTCACCAACACTTGAAAAATAAAAATGGCGCGCCCAATCCTAAAAATCACGTAAATGTCATGGGTTGGCTAAACCTTTACGCTTTAGCGGTCAATGAAGAAAATGCTGCGGGTGGGCGGATCGTCACAGCACCCACCAACGGTGCTGCTGGGATCATTCCCGCCGTCCTCCAGTATTACCAAAATTTCTGCGAAAACCCCACAGAACAAGGTATCATTGACTTTTTACTCACCGCAGGAGCACTCGCTATTTTATACAAAAAAGGAGCTTCCATATCCGCCGCAGAGGTCGGTTGTCAGGGAGAAATCGGTGTAGCTTGCTCGATGGCTGCGGGTGCATTGACCGCAGTACTAGGCGGCACACCTCAACAAATTGAAAATGCCGCAGAAATGGCGATGGAACATCACCTGGGTTTAACTTGTGATCCCATTGGCGGGTTAGTACAAATACCCTGTATTGAACGCAATGCAATGGGCACTGTGCAAGCGGTCAATACAGCCCATTTATCTCTCATGGAAGAAGGCGTACACCATGTTTCTTTAGACAAAGTCATTGCAACCATGCTACAAACGGGCAAAGACATGCAAGTGAAATATAAAGAAACTTCTCAGGGTGGATTAGCCGTGAATTTGCCTGAATGTTGATGCAAAATAGAATTACCTATTCAACATTTTTCAAAAGTTTTGCATTGATGCGCAAAATGGCGTGGCGGGCTTCACTCATCAACTGTTTATCATCAACATCATAACCATACAACATCACTGTAATCGCGCTGTATAAACCCAAAAATCTAGCATAACCCAGAGTTTGTTGATCAACAGCACCATAAATATCGAAAAATGCTTGGTGACAATTCTCCGGATAAAAACTAAAAACAACACCCAAATCAACTGCGGGACTATTGATTCCCACATCACCCCAATCAATAATACCAATCAATTCGTTTTTATCAAACATCAAATGGCGAGAATATAAATCCCCATGAACAAGCACTTTTGTTTTAGGTAATTGAATCCCTTTGGCAATTTGCATTTCTTCATCAAAAATATCCCGATCAATTTTAGCAATATTTCGGTCATTGATTTTTAGCGCACGCTCTAGCAGTTGAACACACCCATTATCAACATCCGTTCTATCAAAGATTTGATCTTTAGCACCCATCCCGCGAGCTTTTGCCTCATCAATGCTGTGTAATCGTCTTAAAAATTCAGCAAAAGGTGCTATGCTTTTGACTCGCTCATGTTCTTTAAGTTCTGCATGACAACCAGATAAACCAGGAATCATTGGGTAACCATGGAAGTAATAGGGATACTCATCGCTCGGTTTTCCAGAATAAATAGGATTGGGTACTTTTAAGTTAACAATTTTTTGTAGCTGCTTTAATACCACATTTTCTCGTTCAATAAGCCCTGCTGCTATTTCCCGACGAGGGAACCTAAAAATATATTGTTCATTGACTAAAAAAACTTTATTATCCCACCCTTCACCGATACATTTTAATGTTACCGGTGCAAGTTCATCAAATTGCTTTCCAATTATATTTTTAGCTAAATCATCGGTTATCACAATATCTGCATGCCACAATTCTGTTCCCATTAGGCTGTTCCTCTTGAAATATTTTTTGTCAACCACAGACATAAGTCATCATCAACCACTACACGACTTCCTGGAGCTACTGGCTTATAATGATAGGTGATCCCATTGCCATCAGGACGATACCCTAGGCTAAAATACAAACGTTGAGCTTTACCATAATCTTTGTACAACCCAAAACCAATCCCTATAGTTAAAGAGCGTGTCAATGCGGCTTTTTCTGCTGTTAATAATAGTTGAGCGCCCACTCCCTGTTTTTGAAATTGTTCAAGGACATTCAGATCATTAATTTCAGGGATTTTTTTTTCAAAAAAGGGGGGGTATAATGAATTCCAAACCAATGTGATATATCCCACATATTGATTTTTGATCTTTGCTAGCCAAACTAACCGTTCACCTTTCATATGATCGTCAAGATACTTATTAAAAAGAGAAGCTGTCTTATGCACTCCGCCTTGACTGAATTGCTGAACCAATGGTGTTATATCTTCTTCAAGAAGAGGTGAAATTGTTAAATGAGAGCTTATTTTAGAAGAATGAAGCATGTCTTTTGTTATGGCATAGCGAACATGATCTTGCCACTGCCCCTCTATGCGTAAATATTTTTTAGAATAACCTTCTCTCACAAACCCACATTGCTCAACAAGTCGCAAACTATTGATATTGTTCGGCTGAATATTCGCTTCGAGCCGGTGTAATTGCAGACAATCAAATGCATAATCAATGAGTAAATTTAACGCTTCTGACATGAAACCCTGTTTTTCAAATTCCGAGAAAATATAGTAACCAAGATAGGCTGATTCAAAAGCACCTCTAACTATTTCATTAAGGTTAATTACGCCAATCAGCTCATTGGTTTTACGTGATTTAATAAAAACCCCACATTGATTATCTTTGTTTATACGATCTAAATAAGATAAAAAATCTTCCTTATTCAGCGGTGGCTGAGTCCAGTTAGCATGCAACTTTTGACTTGCATTGGCCTGTTTAATAAATTCATTCATATATTGAACAGAAGGTGCAACCAAGGATATGTTATGACCTGTCCCTAACAATATTTCATTTTCGTTCATTTAGTCAAAGCTCCAAATCAAGTACAATTTTGCTCCATTCCCACAGCCAAACTCACAAACATTCATTCCACTTTATAACTGAAAATATTGCGTATCTTTATCAAGAGTTACTTGGCTTTCAAGCCGGCACTGCTCTTTTTTACTGCCATTTAATTCAACCGCTGTTAACCCCTCTGTGCCAAGAATGATATTAGCACAGCTTAGCGGACATTATAATAAAAGCACTAAAATATATTTCTACAACAAATACACCCAAAGCGAATCATATTTTCCTTGCCAGAGTCTCATTTGGGGGCATCTTGCCCACTTTCACGTGTTTTTTTCTCCGTCACATAGAGTGACTATGCTCCTCGAAAAAAACACGTGAAAGTAATCAATCTGCACCCC
>JAJFKH010000024.1 GCA_021773305.1 Gammaproteobacteria bacterium
CTAATTTTTTCACTCTTTTCCGCCTGTAACTCCAAAGATATTAAGGTCGATGTAAAAGAATCGGAATCTCACTACCAATTGGGTCTGGAGTTTGCTCAATTGAGCCTTTTTAAAAATGCCCTGGAAGAGTTCGATTTAGCCATTAAATTCAATCCCAAAAATTCAAATATTTACCGAAAAAAAGGACTCGTTTTATTTGGCATGAAGCAGTATGAAGACGCTAAATATAATTTTGAAAAATCCATTAGCCTGAATCCTCAAGATGCTCAAGCCCATATCAACCTCGGGATGGTTCATTACACCTCTGGAAACAAAAAAGAAGCTCTAAACAACTGGCAAAATGCCATCGGGTTAAAAAATGATGACAATGATGGAAAAGCATTAAACAATATTGGCAATATTTATAAAGCAGAAAATAACTTCGATAAAGCAATCGAACACTATAAACAAGCGATAACTTTTGAGCCTGAAAATACCACCTTCTTAAACAACCTGGGTGACAGTTACCGGTTGGCTGGGGATCTCAATCAGGCAGAGGCTACCCTGTTAAAATCTTTAGAAATGGATTCCAACGGTATGCTTACTCAATTCAATCTGGGTGTACTTTATAGAACAAAAGGGAATATTTCCAAAGCAATTGAGTCTTTTCAGAGTTCACTACAAGTAAACCCTCATTACCTAGAAGCCTATTATCAGCTGGCCACAACTCACCTTAAAGCCAAAAATAAGGATTCGGCGAAACTGTCTCTGGAAAAAGCAATGCAAGCCGATCCATCAAATGAAAAATTTAGAAAGCTTTACGATCAGGTCACTGCCTCCTAAAATTTGCATCTCAAAATTCGCAATACTTGCTTCTGGAATTGGCATGGATGTACAATAGCCGGATGAATAATCCAAACTCCGATTCTCCAGAAACAGTCCCCGATTTAAAAAAAATTCTCTCTGATCATAAAAAATGGCTGGATTCAAATGGGCAGGAAGGAATTCTTGCTGACTTAAAAAACTGCAAGTTGAAGGGTGCCGTGTTAATAGGTGCAAACTTGAAAAATGCGAATCTTGAAGGAGCCTACCTCTACGGCGCATATTTCAAAAATGCCAATCTTGAGAATGCAAACCTTGAGGGAGCAAATTTGAGAGGGGCGAATTTGCGATGGGCCAATCTTAAAAACACCAATATGAAAAATGCCAATCTGGTGCGGGCCGATTTGATGCAGGCAGAACTGAAAGATACCCTACTGGAAGGAGCCAACCTGAAAATGGCTGAAGGGCTTACTCCCGATCAATTGAAGGATGCGACTACAAACGCGGAAACAATCCTGCCAGAGTCTCAAAAATAGTTTACTGGAAAACCATTTTTGCAGAATCCACCATACCGCGAACGGTTGACGTTGCTTCTTGAACAGCCGTTGGTTCATAACCACAGTGAGCAGTACAATCAGCGCATTTTTTGTTATTTTCGTGACCGTAGTTTTCCCATTCCGTCGTTTCCATTAATTCCTTAAACGTCTCAGCATAGCCATCATCAAGAAGATAGCAGGGCTTTTGCCAACCCAAAACAGAGTAATTCGGGTTGCCCCAAGGAGTACAGGAATAATCGCGCTTTCCCCTTAAAAATTGCAGATACAGCGGGGAATGATTAATATCCCATCGACCGTTTTTGTTTTTTTCAAGAAGCTTATCAAAAAATTCAAAGGTCTTCTTTCTACCAAAAAAATGATCCTGATCCGGAGCATCAGGATATCTGAAAGCAGAGGCCATTGTGATTCCATCTATGCCAAGGGGTTTCAAAAAGTCCAAAAACTTTTCGGCTTCATCAATAGTAGTATCTTCAAAAAAGGTAGTCGCACTGGTAACTCTGAAACCCTTTTTCTTAGCTTCTCTAACAGCTTCAGTAGCTAGCTTGAATGTACCCTCCTGATCGACAACCTTGTCATGAACCTCTTCCATTCCATCGAGATGCACAGAAAGAGTCAGGTATGGGCTTACTGGCAAGCGATCCAGAAAATCTTTTAACAATATCGCATTGGTACATAGATAAATAAATTTTTTCATTGCAATCAGGCCTTCAACTATTTCTACAATAGCCGGATGCATTAAAGGCTCCCCGCCTGCAATAGAAACAACAGGAGCCCCACATTCTCTAGCCGCTTTAAAACATTGTTCAGGGCTCATATTTTGTTTTAATATTTCGTTGGGCTTTTGGATTTTCCCACAGCCAATACATTCCAGATTGCACCGGAATAAAGGCTCAAGCATCATTACCAAAGGATAACGTTTATTTCCTTTCATTTTTTGCCTGAAAATATAGGAGCCTATTTTAAAGGCTTGAAAAATTGGAACGGGCATGGAATCAATTTATTTAAGGTTGGGTAAATAGAATAATTTATTATTTTTAAACTCTGTAGCCGATAAAATATTATAAGATGCTTCGGGGCAAGAACAAAGAATTTTATCCTTTGAAATCAACAGGTATCAACTCTTTGAAGAAAATTTTCATATTACTAATAATTGCTGTTCTTGCTCTGGCTTTCGATGGGACATTGTCCAAAGATATATTTGATTATCAGTTAAGCAGCTTTACAGATTGGCTGACAGCAATCTTGGTAATTGCGATCCTGCTCACCATAGCCTGGGCCGACTCGGCAAAAAGTGACGATAATAAAAACATCCCAGAGTGATATTTATTTGTGTTCGTTGATTCTGAATATTTCGTATTTTCAGGAAGAATCTTTTAATAAGCTCAAGAGAGCATAAGGTTCTACAGGCCCATCCGCCTGCACCCAAACGGTTCCATTACCACCATGGGCAACCGAAATGCTTTCTCCAGAAACTTTCTCCATAGCTTTAATTTTAAATTTATATTGCCCACTAGGAGAAAGGCATTCAGCTTCATCCCCTACTTCCATTCTATTTCTAATATCGACTTCCATCCATCCCGGGCGTTCATTAACCACCTGACCCCCAAAAATCTGTGGCTGATCGGTTTCCTGAGGTGAGTCAAATCTCTCCGTTTCACGGTTCGCAGCAGAAATTAAAAAAGCTGACGTAAAACCCCGGTTAGCCGTCTTGCCTATTTCCGCAATCAAGTTCGGATTAAAATCTTTGTTTTCTTCTAAATCATCGAGAGCCCGCCGATAAGCTCGAGTAACTAATGAAAGGTAATAAATTGATTTAGAGCGCCCTTCAATTTTAAATGACATGATACCGGCTTTTTTCATTGGACCCAGAAATTCTATGGCTCGAAGATCTTTTGAGTTCATTATATAGGTACCATGCTCATCTTCTTCAACCGGCATCAACTCGCCATCTCTCTGCTTCTCCTCTATCGCGTAATTACCTTTGAGAGGCTGGTATTCTTCTGTGTCATTGCCCTTTTCCTCATGGACATCATATTCCCATCGGCAACTATTAGTACAAGTTCCTTGATTTGCATCCCGGTGATTAAAATAATTTGATAACAAACACCGACCCGAATAAGCGATACAAATTGCACCATGAACAAAAGCTTCTAATTCCATTCCAGGAACGCGTGTATGCATATCGGTTATTTCTTCTAGAGTTAATTCACGCGACAAAATAATCCGCTCCACTCCAAGGTTGTACCAAAATTCAACAGACGGCCAATTTATGGTGTTCGTCTGCACTGATAAATGAATGGGAATTTCAGGAAATTCTTTTAAGGCAAACTGAATCATTCCCGGGTCGGCCATTATAAAAGCATCGGGTCCCATTTCAGCATGTTGAGCTAAGGATCTTTTAAATGATTCAATTTTGCGATTTGGAGGAAGAATATTTGCCGTTACATAAATCTTTTTACCCATTTTATGGGTGTAATCAATTGCCTCTTTCAACAAATGATCTTTAAATGGGTTTTCTTTTGCCCTGAGAGAAAATTTTGGGATTCCCGCATAAACCGCATCGGCACCATAGGCAAGAGCATATTTTAGTTTTTCAGGACTGCCCGCAGGGGATAATAATTCCATAATTTTTTAATACTGTTATTTAGGTAATAGATAGGATGAATTAGCTTACACCACATTCATTCCTTACCGCAAGTTTGCAATTATAAAGAAGGGGTATTGCTAGAGTGGGGAAAATATCAGAAAGAAATTTGGATTTCGCTACCTAAAAGAAGCGGGAGGAGATTTACCATCCTGCAAATCTTCTACAAGTCGCAAAGTGGAGCGCAAACGCTTGGCAAGAACCTTAAGGATAGGCATTAATGCCTGTGCGTTATGTTGAGCGAGGGAGTTAAATGCTTCCTGCGTCATAATTGAAATAGAACAATCTTCTAAGGCCACTACACTAGCAGATCGGGGCAAACCGTCAATCAACCCCATTTCACCAAAAATATCATTTTCCTTCAAAACACCAATAGACTGTCTTTCTCCGTTTGGCCTTTTCTTGGAAACTTCCACACTACCCGATTCAATGATATAGGCACAATCGCTCAACATACCCTCTTTGATAATTTCTTCACCTTTTTTAAAATATCTTGTTTTCATAAACCTTGACTATCGGAATAGCGATTTAAATTTTTAAGAATCCAAATGCTATAGCCAGTCTATAGCTTTAGCTAAAAAAAATCAATAAACCCTTATGCTACAAAAAACAAAAAAACCTGAAAACCGATAGTTATTCATACCGGTCCAGGTTTATTATTCACTTCACTCTGAAAAATCGCGCTATATATTCCCTGCAACCACAGCTTGGCTGGTAGGCTTTTGCTCATCAACGTCTTCTATTATTTTAAGCGTATTTCTCAATCTTTTTGCCAACACTTTTAAGATTGGCATAAGTGCCTTGGGATTTCTTTTTGCGAGCGAATTAAAAGTATCCGGGGTCATAATAGAAATACTACAGTCTTCCAAAGCTCTAACAGTTGCTGATCTTGGCAATTGATCGATCAAACCCATTTCTCCAAAAATATCATTTCTATCCAGAGTAGTTATTACTTGAACTTTACCACCCGGCAATTTTTTGGAAACCTCCACACTGCCAATTTCAATAATATAAGCATCGTTGCTAAGTGAACCTTCCTCAATAATAATCTCACCCTTTTTAAAACTTTTAGCATCCATAAATCAAATCCTTAGTGAAGAAATAAAATTGAAGACGACCACAGGTTTATATCTTGTTATAACTGATATCTGGAAAATAACGGGTCACTAAAAATTGCAAGGTAGGTAAACTTTCATTAAGAAAATTATTATGCATTGCCAATCGGAATTGATTTGGTACCGGTCTGATTAGACCCTAATCCTTCCACCAAAACCAAAGTTTCCCTGAGACGGTTTGTTAATATTTTCAAAATTGGCATTAAAGCTTGGGGGTTATTTTTGGCAAGAGATTTAAATGCTTGTTGAGTCAGCATTGATACTCGACAGTTTTCCAAAGCCTTGACAGAAGCTGATCTTGGAAACCCATCAATGAGGCCAAGCTCACCAAAGATATCATTCTCTTCAAGAACCCCAACAACCTGATATTTACCATTAGGAAGTGTTTTACATACCTCGGCTCTACCCGACTCCAGGATGTACGCACAATCGCTTAAATCATTTTCACGAAAAATGAATTCATCCTTTGTATACTCTATAACCGTTTTTTCGTTTTCAGCAGGCATGGCAATTTAAACTCGTTATTTACTACCGAACCCACCTACAAACCCACTTCCTTCTATGCCACCCTTAGAACCCGCTCTTTGCGAGTCTGGAACGTTCGGGGAGAACAAATATGCCACCAGACCCGCAAAGATCAGGAAAATTATAACGGGTATCCAAGGAGATTTTTTAGCCACCTTGCTTTTTTTCGCCTTACCACTTTGCTTAGCAGGAGCTTGAACTTTTGTTTTTAACGTCGCTGTTGCCATAATATAAGCCTTTCCAAATATTTCATATTCTATGTATAACTATTAGCATAAATCATGCCAATCCCCCACAAATGTGGGGGATAACGGATAAATACAATTAAATAAAAGACTTAACAGATTTTTAAAAATAAAAGTTTCGGAATGACTAATCAACAGTTTTGAGACAAAATATCATATTGAGACAATATTGTATCAAATTGATATTTTTTGAGACAAATAGAGTAGGTAAGAGGAAGGTTTTTTAGCTAGCAGAGCGATATTTTTTTATCTTTCGATAAAAAGTTGCTCTGCTTATACCCAATGCTTTTGCGGCTTGAGGAATATTGCCATTAGCCT
>JAJFKH010000025.1 GCA_021773305.1 Gammaproteobacteria bacterium
CGATCATCCTTTGTTCTCCAGTAGGTGTTCAAAAAGAACACTTACTAAATCACTTTTAAAGTGAATACGTCAATTTCCCTTGGTAGTTATGGTACGACAAAGTCGCTTGGTGTACACAGTCATTACCTGTAATAGCTCATATGTGATCTGACAGTTTTGACAGATCAGACAATCTGATTGTCAGTTAACTCTGCGTTAATTGTGTACATAAATCCTCTCTTTTATTAAATATGTTATTGATTATTAATCATGCTATCGCTGACGAAAGCTATTTTTCTGCTGCTGGGTTCTCTCTGTTTCAAACACAGACTCACCGTCAATTGAGGAAGATTGATTTGCATAAAAAAATCGAGTTGGGACCACGTATCGAGTTGGATCCACGTATTGCCTTTCAAAAAGGTGTTGAGAATGAAGTGAGCCAGGTTGACCTGATGTGGTAACCTGCTCTGCCTCAAATGCTGCTTCTAGGTTGGCTTCATTTGCGCTCATTTGCTCTAGGTCGAATTCTGACTCAGTATCTGGGTCAAATCCACCTAGATAATTGTCCGCGGCTATAACATTTCTATTATCTATCTCAACCTCACTAGTGCTTGTCTTCGCTTTTTTGTGGGGGGGGGTTACTCCTGAAAATAAACCACGTTTTTGAAGCATTGTGTTTCTCGTTGGTGCCTCCATTCTCTCTGGTAAATGTAGCACGCTTTCCTCTGTTCCGTTGGCTAACACGGCTCTTTCTTGTTCCGATGCTTGCAGGGCAGGTTCACTTTCACTAGCTTGTCTTGCCCGCGCAGAGAGCTTTAGACTGCCACCATCACCAGCGACAATTTCCGTAATATCTTCCGTTGATAATCCGTCATCAAGAAGCACCTGAGAATGCTCAACTACTGCTGCAATATTCTTCGAGCCACCGCCATGGGCTGCTATTTTAACAATTTGTACTGCCGTAAAATCAAGGTCTTTTAGAGCCTCATAGGCATCTTTAACCGCTGCAATATTCTTCGAGCCACCATTATTCGCTGCTATTTGAACAATTTGTACTGCCGTAAAATCAAGGTCTTTTAGAGCCTCATAGGCATCTTTAACCGCTGCAATGTTCTTCGAGCCACCGTCATGGGCTGCTATTTTAACAATTTGTACTGCCGTAAAACCAAGGTCTTTTAGGGCCTCATAGGCATCTTTAACCGCTGCAATGTTCTTCGAGCCACCGCCATGGGCTGCTATTTGAACAATTTGTACTGCCGTAAAATCAAGGTCTTTTAGGGCCTCATAGGCATCTTTAACCGCTGCAATGTTCTTCGAGCCACCATTATTCGCTGCTATTTGAACAATTTGTACTGCCGTAAAATTAAGGTATTTTAGAGCCTCATAGGCATCTTTAACCGCTGCAATATTCTTCGAGCCACCGCCATGGGCTGCTATTTTAACAATTTGTACTGCCGTAAAACCAAGGTCTTTTAGGGCCTTATAGGCATCTTTAACCGCTGCAATATTCTTCGAGCCACCGCCATGGGCTGCTATTTTAACAATTTTCTGGTGATTGAAACCTTTGCCTGTGAGGTCTTTGTAGTGCTTCAAGACAGCACCGATGTTTTTTGAGCCACCATTTTTAGTGGCTATTTTAAAGATTTCCTCATGAGAAAATTCAAAATCTCTGGAAAGCATTTTATGCTTTTCGAGTACCTTAGCCACACTATTTTTAGAGCTCTGGCGTAAAATCAAACGATTGATATGATTTTCTGAGTAGCCGAGTTCACAGAGGCGTTTATACTCATCTTTATATCTTTTTTCAGCAATCTTTAATTTTTCCAATTTTCTCGTTATTTCTGCGTTAATTGTACACATAAAACTTCTCTTTTATTAAATATGTTATTGATTATTAATCATGCTATCGCTGACGAAAACTGTTCGAATCTCCAGGTTTTCATTTTGATCAAACAGAGCTCTTGCCTCAGCCTCCGTGTTTACCCCACTGATAGCCTTCGCTAGTCTTCCGTCTAATAATATTGTATATATGGAATGAAGCAATAAAGTGCTGTTTCAAGTGTATTACCGCAAGGAAATTCAAAATTGTGCTATGCTCACAGAACCTAACAATAGTCACAATTATATAGTTTTTAGTATTCCTCTGTAAAATCAACTGATTGAGTCGATCATCTGAAAAATCAAGCACACTTAACTGTTTATGATCATCGCTATTACCATTTTTGTGAATGTAAATTCCGTTGATTTTTGTTGTTGTACGCATTTTTCGTGTTTTTCACTTATTGTTTGAGCAAATAGTACCATATCTTCATGATATGGCAACCCTTTTCCGGACAAATTTAGGCTCTCCACGTTTTTCTGTGGTCACGAAAGGTTCGTAATGGCTTGATTTTTATGGAATAATTGATAGCCCTCAAGATCGAAAAAGATGCGCTGAAAGAAGTATTTGATATTGTAGATCCCATAGCAACGGCGCTTGATGACTTTTAATTTATTGTTAAAATCTTCAACGAAACCGCTGGAATGGCGAGCAATAAAGTCGTTGGTGATAGTATCAAGGTGGGCGTTTAGTGTTTTAATAAAACCATCAAAAGCGGCCACATCACTTTGCGATACATTATCGATCCACCGGGTGATTTCTTTAACAGCTTGATTTGATTTTTTTGTTTATTCCAAAAAATATAGGCATCACCACTGCTTGGGTTTGATTCAAGTAACTCAACAACCAAAATCGATAAGCCGTTAATGGCTTTGCGCATATCGACGGCTTGGGTACAGATATAGACGCTGCTATCTTGATTAATATTCAACATGGAAGTACCTCCAAGGATGTTAGAAGGCAAAGGAGCTTTTCTTCGGTGAATTGACTGTTAATGTGTAAACTCAACTGAGAATTTACGGTGATTATCCATTCGCAAGAAGGAGGGGCTTTGGGCTGTGTCTGAAGGGGGAATGAGTTGAGGCTTTTTCTTTTTTAGACGACCTCGCCAATACATAAACTGGCTATACACCAGCTTCTTTTTTTGACAATAGTTTCTTTGGCTCAGGCCACTGCATTTCCAGTCAGCAAAAATGGTTTCCCAGTCAGGCGATCCCTTCTGTGATGGGAGAGATTCACTTGCTACGTTGGCTTCTTTGTATTCCATGCTATTCCTCCTAATAATTGACTGGAATAGCTTAAAGTTTTTTATTTGCTGTAGCTAGATGGCCTTTATTTTCCGCTTACGATCTATCTTAAGATTTTCCCCCTACCGCCTACGTGCTGCGGCTCGTCCGCAGCATCCAAGAATAAACAGTGATATTCGTGACGAACTCTCAGGACTTGTTCGCGGCATCTAGGAGAATGATAACTTTATATGGGAGAGTTACGACTGCGTAGAGGTGTAGTGGGCATTTCTTGTGAAGCTTGAACAAGACTTTTTACATAACCCAACAAGGCATGATAAGCATTGTTAAAGCCAGCAAGAGTCAGTTCGTCCATTATATTCTGTTTGATTAAGGTGTTGTAAGTTTGTTTTAACTCTTTAGCAAGGGGTTGGTATAAGGTTTTATCAGGGGTTGCTGTAGGCATCGGGGACTGGGGATTTTGAAAGCTATCCTTTGGTGATTTTGAGAAGATTTTAGATATATCACTATAGTGCATCCTGAGTTTTGCCTTTATCTTAAAATTCCTATATCTTTCTTGATTTATTTTCAGATGGGCTATTGGTGTGCCAGGAGGGGTTATAGAGTAAAACTGCTTATTTGGGTAGAGTTTGCTGTTGTTTTCTGCTTGTATTAAAGGATTTGGTGCGCCCGGAGAGTCGGAAGCTTCTGGAGAATCGAAGTTTACTGGAGAATCAAAGTTTGCTGGAGAATCAAAGTTTACTGGAGAATCGGAGTTTACTGAAGAACGGAGGTCTACTGGAGAATCAAAGATTCCTGGAAAATCAACCTTCCCCTGGCCCGTTGGAGATGTGGAAATATCAGAGATTGTTTCAGCCTTCAGAGAGCTAGGATAGTAGTTTAGTGAAATGCTCAACTTTCCTAGATTATTTTCAAAATTTACAATGGAATTTTTTTCTCCATGGGTATTTTTTAATTGAGTGCAAATATTCATAAGTGTTTCAATATGTATTTCGATATCAATTTCTTTTACAGATTCTTCTTCTTCAAGATCGTAAAACAAGCTTTTAGAATCTCGTTTCCCAAGATCGGTGCTAGTTTCTTCTTCACTAGGAGTACTGATGTCTTCTTCTTCGCTAGAACTACTTAGTTCGCCATGTTTTTCATTAAAGTTCGTGAGGGGAACGGGTTTGGGAAGCGGCCCAGGTTCTGGCTCAGATGTAGGAATAATAGGAGGTGAGGTGGGGCTACCCTCGTAAATGATAGTCTCAGGGAATGGCTCAAGTTCTGGTACAGATGTAGGATCAACTTGAAAACCAGTTCCCTTAGAAGGGCTTTCATGTATTAATGTACTTACCCTTTTTTTCATGGTCTTTGCATTTGCTTTTTTTAGGGTGCTTAAATAGTAGCGAAAAGCGGTTTTAGCGTAAAAAACATCATTTTTAATGAGATCGCGCCATAGTTCAGCTTTATCGATTTTTTCAATATAACAAAAACCTAATTCAGGGTTAAAAATGTCCCAGGAGAATAGCTGTTTTTTGATGTGGTTTTTGAATCCTCTAGGTTGCAGGATAGTGGTTGCTAGCTCCCTACTGGCTTTAGAATGTGGAGGAGTTTGTAAGAGTTGCTCAACCAGGGTTTTGCCACTGATGTAATGCTCAATATCGCTGTGGTACTTGAGTCCCGTGCGACGCGCAAGGTTGGTTTGTAGCATATGATTAAAGGTATCATGATGCAGTGCAAGCACTAGGTTTTCACTGAGCTGTATCGATGCAGGATCAGATACAAGCATGTTTTTTATCTGCTTTAAAAATGCATCGCTGTAGGATTTGTTGGTGCGCAGTAATTGTAATAAATTTTGAGGAGGTTTTTGTAATCCGCTAAGGGATTTTTGTGAAATAAGCTCTTCAAGATAGTCATTCAAGAGATCTTTACAATTTACTTCCTGCTTTTGGTCATTTTTAGTGGAGGTGATACGGCTATCCATGAAACCGATAAATTGATTAAAAAGTTTTTTTGCTAAAACGGGATCGATATTTGGATTTTTGGGATCCATCAGTTGAAAGAACCTATCACCAGACGATCCGATGGATTGTCCAGAGGCATCGAGTATTATTGTTCGCATATTCTGATAAATGAGTTGGGATTGTTGGCAGTCCAGTAAATAATAGGCAAGACTTTTCTGTCTTTCTTTTAGGCTTCTACTTTCATCAATTACATCTTTGATAATTGAACTAAGATCAATCTTGAATATTTTCTTATGGTATTTTTGGCAAGAGAAAACTAGTTTTGACGCATCAGGGACATAGTGTGTTAAAAGTGTTTCCAGGTGATCTTTTGTCAGTTCTTTCACATAAGCATATAGCATGGATAATAAATCATGATCTTTGCAAACCCGTTGTACGAGGCTATCAAGGGTTAAATAATTTTTTTCCGCCATGGATTTTAATGAGTTTTTATCGAGGATAGGGATCCAATTTTTGAATTTATTTTTGTCTTTTATTTCTGGAAGTTTAATGAGTGCTTTACCTAACTTAGGATATTGCTTGAGCAGTTGGATTAAGGTGGTTTTATCATCATCGCTACCAAGATAGCCTGTAATTTTAGGACTAAAATCGCTGCTTCCGACAAGAGCAAGAAGCATTTCATTGACAATGGTATAGTGTTGTGGCGCAAGCTGTAGCAGTAGTTTAAAAACGATTTTGAGATTTTTATATTGCCCATTTTCACATTGCAGTTTTTGAGCTAAAACATTTTTAAATTCAAATTTTTCTTCGCTCAAAAGCATATAATGGAGATTTACGGCCCGTTGTTTTTCAGAGAGGGTAATGTCGTCATTCATCGAACCTATCACAAAGCGTTTAAAAGCAATGGCACTGTTGCCAGAAGGATCCTGTTCTAGAGCATTATTCGCCTTTGCATAAATACGCGCAAGCCCGATATCTCGTTGTGCGGTTTTCGGGTATTTTAGCTTAAAACGAGCTCGAGAAGTGGAATCGGATGCAAGCACTGGGCGGAGGAGGGCCACAGTAATATTGTTTTCATTGTAAGTTAGATCATATTCCCCATCGCGTATTTTGGTTAATGTGTTTTTATCATTGCCTGTAATTCTACCAAAATTTTTTTTCTGAAAATGTTTTGATTGAAGAAGGCACTCTAACTCTTTTCGTTGTAGTATACGACCCATCATATTGTCCTTTTTATAACCACTAATAATATGCTTCTAGGCCGCTTTTATATCATATTTTCTACTGGATAGGAAGGTTTACCAGGATGTTTTTATGATTCATTCAGGAGAGGCTTGAATAGCTGTGAGTGCGATAGTAAAGACAATATCATCGACTAAGGCTCCCCGGGATAGGTCGTTAACGGGTTTATTTAAGCCTTGCAACATGGGTCCCATACATATCACATTGGCGCTGCGTTGTACCGCTTTGTAGGTTGTATTTCCGGTGTTTAGATCGGGAAAAATAATGACCGTGGCTTTACCTGCCACGGGACTGTCCGGCGCTTTTTTTTGTGCTACAGAATCAATCAAGGCTGCATCATATTGTAAGGGGCCATCAATAATGATGTCCGGGCGCTTTTCTTTCACCAACGCTGTGGCAGCAATAACTTTGTCAACGTCGGCTCCAGAGCCGGATGTGCCGGTACTGTAGCTGATCATTGCAATGCGAGGAGTAATGCCAAATATTTTAGCAGAATCCGCACTTTGGATGGCAATATCTGCGAGCTGCTCGGCATTGGGGTCGGGATTGACTGCACAGTCTCCGTACACTAAGACTTGTTCAGGTGGGCACATAAAAAATACGGAAGAAACAATTTTAGCATGGGAGGCGGTTTTAATGAGTTGCAGGGCTGGGCGAATGGTGTTTGCCGTGGTATGTATCGCCCCTGATACTAATCCATCTACATCACTTTGCTCCAACATCATTGTCCCTAGTACAACAGGATCTTGAAGTTGCTCCGCTGCAATGAGTGCATTCATACCTTTATGTTCTCGTAATTTGACCATAGCAGAAATATACTTTTCTTGAATCGTCTTAGGATCCACAATCGTTAATTCGTTGGGGATATCATAGCCTTGTTGCTCTGCAATGCGTTGGATCTCTTCTGCATTACCTAATAGCACGCAATGGGCAATATGACGTTGGGTGCAAATGATTGCCGCTTGGATGGTTCTAGGTTCTTGGCCCTCTGGAAGCACGATAGATTTTTTAGCGCGACGGGCCTTTTCAATGAGTTGATAGCGAAATGCCGCAGGAGATAATCGGCGTTCAATATTGCGTATCGCCAATTCTTGGATCCAGTCTGTATGGATATATTGAGCCGTAAACCTCTTAATGGCTTCAATTCGCTCGTCATCATCCAGAGGTACTTTTGCATCAAAGGTAGGAAATGTTAATGCTGTGCGATAAGTGTCGAGTTTTGTGGATAAAATCGGTAAACCTGTTGCAATGGCTTGTTCACAAAAGGCGAATACTCGGGGATCTGTTTCATATTCTCCGGTTAACAGTAGTGCTGCGATACGCACTCCATTTAAGGCGGCCATGCAGGTGGCAAGGATCACGTCTGAGCGATCCGCTGGGGTAATAATCAATGTGCCAGGCTGCAATGCGTTTATCACGTTGCTCATACTGCGAGCGCAAATGGTTATACGCAAAATTCTACGCTCAAAAATTTCTCCTTGATGAATAATATTCGCCCCTAAAAAGGTAGCGATATCATATACTCGCGGAGCGGTTAATTGAGGATTTTGAGGAATACAGCCTAATAATTTAATATGAGATTTTTTGAATAATGTTATTTTATCGAGTTGTTCGCAGAGATTCTCTTCCATCAATCCTGCTTTATTTGCAATGCAACCAATAATTTTTTTGTTGCCTATACCGCCGTAAGATTTCGTAGCAATGATAATTTGGTTTTCTAGGGCATCCACCGTTTGTTGATCCAGAGATGTGACCAGTATAATATCGGCATCCAGTGCTTTGCTGATTTCAGCATTCATTCGAGTTGCGTAAGTTTGGTCACGGGTGGTGACAAGCCCTTCTACGACCATAATATCGGCATTTGCTTGGGCTTTTTCGTAGCGGGCAATAATGTCTTCTAACAACTCATCACCTTGACCATGAGCCAGCATTTTTTTTGCTTGAGCGAGAGGGATAGGCTCAGCAGGTTCAATGGCTGCATGACAGCGAATTAATCCTGTGGAGTGTTCTTGTTTTTCATTTTCTCGTTGAGCGATGGGTTTGGAAAAATTGACTCTCAGTCCGCAGTTATCAATGGCACGCACCACACCCGCAGCAACGGTGGTAAGTCCCACATCGGGCCTTACCGGGATGAGCATGATACAGTGATTCATGATAATTTCCCTAAGAGTGAAGCGGTTTCTTTGGCGATAAGTAACTGTTCATCAGTGTTAATGACCATGGCAATAGGGCCTTTGTCTGTGGTAATAATGCCTTTGTCATTACCATGTTTTAGATTGTTGCTACCATGGAGTTCAAAACCGAGTATTTTCAACCAATCAATGACTTTTTCTCGTACCACACAGTCATTTTCACCGATGCCACCGGTAAAAATCAGCGCATCAATGGTTCCCAAGGGAACAGCTAGAGCTGCAAGGTATTTTGCTAATCGGTAACAAAAAATCTCAATAGCAAGTTTGGCTTGTGGTTTGTCTGATTGTTCACTGAGAGTTCGCATATCCATGCTGATCCCAGAGATCCCAAGTAACCCACTTTGTTGATTGAGCATATCCGTGACCTGGTGGACTGTGAGTTTGAGTGTGTCACAAAGATACCCAACCAAGCTCGGATCAATGTCACCGCAACGGGTGCCCATGACCAGTCCCTCTAGAGGGGTAAACCCCATAGTGGTATCAACGCTTTTGCCATTTAGTACGGCTGCTGCACTGCAACCATTACCTAAATGCGCACTCAAAAAAGCACTACTGTGTAGATCTTGTTTGAGGATTTTTGCTGCTTTTTCTGTGACATATTGGTGGCTAATGCCGTGAAATCCGTAACGCCGAATACCCTGTTGTTGGTAAAGTGCATAGGGTAAAGGATAAATATAGCTGTGAGGTGGCATGGTTTGGTGAAATGCGGTATCAAAAACAGCCACTTGAGGCAATCCCGTAAAAGCGAGGTTAGCCGCTTCAATACCGAGTAAATTTGCTGGATTATGTAGGGGGGCTAGTTGACCACAGGTTTTAATGCCTGCAATAACCGCATTGTCAATGAGGCAAGCTTTTGTGAATTGTTCACCACCGTGGACTACCCGATGCCCAATGGCTACAATATTTTCTTGAATGGTCTTTGGGATCAGTGGCACCAATTGTTGTAGGGAATTTCTATGGTTGGTGGGGCCTAATGTGCCGCTATATTTTTTATTTTCACTTTGGTAGTGGAGTTCCACATCCTCAGTTCCAATTTTTTCAATGAGTCCATGGAAGTGGGTTGTTTCCTCCCAAGGGTTGATAATGGCGAATTTAATCGAGGAGCTGCCGCAATTGATAATAAAAATTAGTTTATTCATAATTGATAAATGTTCTTATGTCTCATGTAGGTTTCCACTATACCATTAATATTAGCTTTTTATCATGTGTTTGGTGAATTTAGGGGGTAATTATGGGGTCAAATTTAAGAATATTAGCGGGGTGCTATTGAAAATTAGCTAACGTCAAGGTTGCTAGATTAATAAATTATTTTTTATTTCAATGAGTTACTCCCCCCTGTTTTTGGACAATGAGGGGACTTTTTTAAATTGCCTTGACACAAGACAAGAAGACAAATGGATTTTTGTAGAGAATAATGCTAGAATGCCTAAAAAACTGTCGCTGGTTGATATAATACATTAAGAATAAGGTTGGGGTACACCCTGTGAATATAGAAGGAAGACAATTACTAGAAGCTTGTAGAGAAGGCGATACTATTCTCATACAAAGGTTATTGAGCACAAACAGACTTGATGTTAATCAAATCCAAGATGATTATGAGCGGACTCCTGTTTATATAGCATGTCGTGCAGGCAAAGCAGACGTTGTCAAGCTGTTGCTAAAATATGGTGCTCATTTCCATAAAAGAAGTAAAGCTGTTTGTACTGCCTTAGATCAGGCAAATGAGGGGATCGCTCATATACTGCTGGATCATGTACCTTCTATGGATGCCCCCTATGGCGATCTTATCTTCTTACAATTGCTACGCAAGGGAAAAGTCGGGTACCTTCGATACTTGTTAGAGAAAAAAGAGTATCTTAGCTATCTACATAAAAATAATTTTCCGCCTTTGCGGATACGCTATCAAGATAAGGAATTACAGAGGGAATATCGTAGTTGTTTTTCCCAGATAAGAATAGAAAGCCTCGAGTGCTTAGAACTCTTACTCGATGAGTATAAGCTTAGTATGGATTTCAAAGACGATTATGGCAATACTTTGCTGTATAAAATATGTGTCAGCATCAGGTCTGAGTATTTTGGTAGCGAGATGAGCGGTGATGATGACTACAAAAATAATGTAGATAAATTGATATTGACATTGGAAAAGCTGCTTCGTAGAGGCGCCCAGGTAGATCACAGCCTATTACATGTTGCGTGTGAGATGGGAAGTCAAAAGGTAATAGAAATATTATTACAATACGGCGCAAATATCAATGCGCAAAACAAAAGGGGCCAGACACCTTTATACGTGGCACTCTATGAAAGTAAGGATGTATTGGTTAGGTTCCTTTTAGCCCAAGCAGGCATTATTCTAGATACTAGAAGCTTTGATCTGCTAGAACAGCACCAGCAAGAATATGGTAAATTTGTAGACGCTTTCACACAACAATATCTCAATAGGTTAGAAGAAGATATCGCTAACTTTAATGCGACTTATCCCAATGGAATTTTTGATTTTATTGATGATGATGGCGCACCCGATACTGAAAAGTCAATTATGGGGTTTTACATACTGCGTCACTTAATTCGCTGTAGTGAACCTAATGAGCTAAGCCAGTTAGCAAGGCAAGTTAATATTTTTGAAAACATCGAACGTTTATTAAATATCCCCAGCGTGAAAGATTTGGTTGTTTTAAATGCAACCTGTTATCGCCTACCAGAAAGCTATCGTCGAAATGGGGATCGACGGTTTGCCAGTGAAGAAAATAGTTTATTACGAGTGGCATTTGGAATAGGAAACCAGACAGTTGTTGACAGATTATTGATAATACCTATTGTTCGTGAGCGTGCGGAAGGGGCTAATTATTACTATGGGCAACACGGTCTCAATTTAGAGAATATTATCCAAAATCGTGAATCTTCTATGAGGAACTTAAGTCCTCAAGAATACGAAAACATGGAGAGTATTAAAAAAACTTATGAAAAAATGATCAAAGAAGAAGGAGGCGTTGCTAAGGTTATTGGTTCTTTTAAAGATTTTATTAAAGAAAAATACCTAACAGATAAGCGGGCGCGTACAGTCACTCTCAATGGTACAGCTTATGTACTTCCCTTTGAATGGGATGCGTTACAGTCATTCTTGAATGAATTTGAGTGGACAGCCAAACAACAGCAAACTATTTATGAAAATTATTATAACAACATTTACCATACAGCATACCGTTATTTATCTAAACCTAATCGATGGATGTCAAGTCGTGCAAGCTATGTTTATGTCAGTGATGATAGACAAGAGCGCTGGTCTACATTTGAAGAGCATCAACCTTTAATTGCTTACCTATGGTTAGCAGCTAAAGATAACGGTCATCCTCCGCAAAGAAATGAAGGTACCGTGGAGGAACGCGTTGAATTATTTATACGTCAAATTGCGTTAATTAATCGCGCTCATAACTGGGATAAAACCAGAACTGTTGAAAATGCTAATGGAGAAATATTAAAAGAAGAATATGATGATTTAGGTGGGGATAAACCCTCATGTTTTAGTGGTGTGAAATCCCGTCTTTTTCAGGCACTTTTGAATCACCCATTATATCAACCATTGGATGCAAATATTGTCTATCAATTTATTAGAGAAAATACTCATGCTCACTATCATAACGTATTGTCAAGTTATGATGGCTCTCAACTAGAGCGCTTGCAAGAACAATTAGAAGACTATTTTTATTGTTTAGGAGATAAACCGGATGTGAACGATCTGGATTTTCAGGGTGCGGATGTGCAACGCATTAAAGCAGCATTTATATCGAAGTTCGGTGAAAAATCAACTCGAATTTTTATCCCAGTGATTGATAGTCTGTTTTTTAAAGGTACTATAGCTATAATCCCCGAAGACTTTTTGCGTTTTTATAATTCTGTCAATTTGGGGGAGTTATTAAAATTGATGATTCGCACCTATCCACTACGAGAAATTATCGATGAACAAGCGAAGCAATACCTTGTTTCTCTCGTTAATATCAACACGCACTCGGACATGTTACAATTGAATGCTACTTTTCAACAGATAGAGGAAAATGGTGTTGAGTGTATTTGGGAAATCATTAAAAACAATGTGATTGCAGCAACTGAGCAGCCTGAAAATAAGATCAAAATTTTAAAAATGATTGATGATAATGGAACTGAAGATGCATCATTAGAAAGTGATTTAGCTCTTTTTCACAGCATGAAGTTGCTCTCAAAAACAAGACAATATTTTTTAACAGAAATATCTACCCTTCTCAGAAAATCAAATCATTATCTTGAGTATTGTGCCAACAGTCCGGATAATATTGCTTCATTTTTTTGGTATCGAGATAATACCCCTATACCAGAATTGGAGCCTCCCCTAGAAGATATCTTTGTGCGTGATGCTATTTTGTATGACTACCAAAAGATGCTTTCTTCTTATACTGCTGAGCAGTATGATAGACTGCAAGAGGATGTTAAAAACTATTTGCAAAGCCCAGAAGAATCGCCTGCTATTGCAGATTTTAATTTACATGATGACACCATGGAGAAAATCCAAAGAGCATTTTTGGCAAAGTTTGGTAATCAACGTCTTGCAGATTTTATGTCTATACATAAGCGTATTCTTCAATTCAATAACAATCAAAGATGGTTTTTTCGCTATATCAATGTAGAGGAACTATTTCAGAGTATGCTCACACTCTATCCATTACGCGACATCATCAACAATGTCGCCGTGGACTACTTGGTGTCCCAGATTGTTGTCGAAAACCAAGAACAATTGTTACAGTTGGATGCGCACTTGAAGCATGTTGCTGAAAATGGTGTGGGAGATATTTGGGACAAGATTAAGGATAAGGTTGTTATTGCTGGGAAAAAGCAAAAAATTGAGGATAAATTGTTGGATGAAGATTTTAAACTTTTTCGTAATGTTAAATTAATGCCTGCGGCAAAACGATTTCTTTTAGAAAGAATCACTCCGATTCTCCGGGAAAATAAGGTTTATATCGAATATTGCATTGATCATTTTAAAAAGGCTGCTAAACTATTTTGTCAACCTGAACTAAACCTGATGTTGCTTATTAAGCAAGCAGATAAAATTTATCAAGAAAAAGGGAAATCTTCTTCTGGGCGAAAATCTGATGTCAAACAATGGGTAGCAGCGTGCGAAAATCTGGATGAGCAGCAGTTAATAAATAAGATTTGTGACAGGTTTAACCAAAAAGGCCACGGATGGAATGAATACTCTTTTAATGGTTTAGTTGCTTGGCATATTTATAAATTTTATCAGGGTGTGGGTTTAAAATATAAGCAGCAAGACATATTTAATGGCTTACCGAAGCCTCAAAAAGGGATCCGTCATAACTGTAATCATTTTCGCCATGGTAAACGGGCCATTGGTTTGTTCTGTCAAGCCCTGGAACAAGAATGTTTAGCACGGGAGGAGCCGCAGGCTCAACCAAGAAGACCATCTTAATTTTTTACCAGGCAAGATTGCAGCACAAATACATTGTGTGCGCTAACCTATGGCAAGGATATTTCTGCTCCGAGACAAATTAGTGTTTTTTTACACAAATTAACCATAGACAGGCCCCGCTGGATCGCGTAAAATAGGCACCAATTTATACAATTTATCGAACAGGGTGGGGGAAATGCTACCCTGTTTTTGTATCTGGAGAACCAAGCGTGTCTAGTCAAGCATTGCTAGCGTTGGAAGATGGAAGTCTATTCTATGGACAATCTATTGGTTGCCCGGGATTGGCAGTGGGAGAGTTGGTTTTTAATACCTCCATGAGCGGATATCAAGAAATCTTAACCGATCCCTCTTATGCTCAACAAATAATCACTTTTACTTGCCCTCATATCGGCAATGTGGGCACCAATCAACAGGATGATGAATCATCAAAGGTACATGCCGCAGGTTTGGTCATTCGTGATTTGCCCCGTCTGACAAGTAACTGGCGCAGTGAGCTGTCTTTATCTGGTTTTCTTGAAAAGCACCATATAGTAGGTATTGCGGATATTGATACCCGCCATTTGACTCAAGTCTTGCGAGAGAAAGGTGCGCTTAATGGTTGCATTATGTCCGGAGAAATTGATGAAAAACAAGCTGTTGCAACAGCTAAGCAATGTGCGGGTTTAACCGATCTTGATCTTGCTAAAGAAGTTACCACGGACGCTATTTACCCATGGAATGAGCCTTCAGTGGATTGGAATGCCACAGGTAGCAACCCATCTCCCCTTCAATATCACCTGGTGGTATATGATTTTGGGGTAAAGCGGAACATTTTACGCATGTTTGTTGACAGAGGTTGTCGCTTAACGGTTGTGCCTGCAACAACTTCAGCTGAAGCAGTCTTAGCGCTGCAACCCGATGGCGTGTTTTTATCGAATGGCCCTGGTGATCCGGCTCCCTGTGATTATGCAATTGATGCAATTAAGATTTTTCTTGAAAAATCTATTCCTCTCTTTGGGATCTGCCTAGGCCATCAATTATTTGCACTCGCCTTGGGTGCGCAAACCTTTAAAATGAAATTTGGGCATCACGGGGCGAATCATCCTATCAAAGATTGCCGCAGTGGTCGGGTGTTTATTACCAGTCAAAATCATAGTTTTGCGGTGGAAGAAGCTAATTTGCCTGATGATTTGGATATCACTCACCGCTCATTGTTTGATGGTACGATCCAAGGCATGCGTCATCACACCAAGCCTGCAATGAGCTTTCAAGGCCATCCTGAAGCAAGTCCTGGCCCCAGAGAAATGGCTCAAGTATTTGATGACTTTATCAATATGCTTGGTGATAATCGAGAGATCAAAAAAAAGCAGCAGTATAAGCCGAATGAAACTGAGGTGAGATAGGGAAACATATGCCAAAACGAGCGGATATTAAAAGTATTTTATTAATTGGTGCAGGCCCTATCGTGATTGGCCAAGCCTGTGAATTTGATTATTCGGGTGTACAAGCTTGTCGGGCGTTAAAAGAAGAAGGTTATCGGGTTATTCTTGTTAACTCTAATCCAGCAACTATCATGACCGATCCGAGTATGGCCGACGCAACATATATTGAACCTATCGAATGGCCTGTAGTCGCTAAAATTATTGAAAAAGAACGGCCTGACGCGATTTTGCCAACCATGGGTGGGCAAACGGCATTGAATACCGCTCTTGATTTAGCCAGAGAAGGGGTATTAGAAAAGTTTTCTGTGGAATTGATTGGTGCGACCCAAAAAGCCATCGATAAAGCAGAAGATCGAGAAAAATTTCGCAAAGCCATGTTAAAAATTGGTTTGGATGTGCCAGAATCAAAAATCGCTCATAGCCTTGAAGAAGCGCACCAAGTACAAGCCTCATTGGGCTTTCCCTGTATTATTCGTCCCTCCTTTACTTTAGGTGGATCCGGTGGTGGTATTGCTTATAATCGAGAAGAATTTATTGAAATTTGCGATAGAGGTCTAGAGTTATCTCCCACCAAAGAGTTACTCATTGAAGAATCCGTGTTAGGTTGGAAAGAATATGAAATGGAAGTGGTCAGGGATCACCGGGATAACTGTATTATTGTTTGTTCTATTGAAAATTTTGATCCTATGGGCGTGCATACCGGAGATTCTATTACGGTCGCGCCGGCCCAAACCTTAACAGATAAAGAATATCAACGACTCAGAGATGCTTCTATTGCTGTGTTGCGAGAAATTGGCGTAGATACTGGTGGATCAAATGTTCAATTTGCGATTAACCCTGAGGATGGTCGATTAATTGTGATTGAAATGAACCCTCGGGTTTCTCGATCATCGGCGTTAGCCTCTAAAGCCACAGGATTTCCTATTGCAAAAATTGCAGCAAAATTAGCCGTAGGATATACCTTGGATGAACTCGATAATGATATTACCGGAGGTGCTACCCCAGCATCGTTTGAGCCGGCTATTGATTATGTTGTGACGAAAGTGCCGCGATTTAATTTCGAAAAGTTTCCTCAGGCAGATCCAAGATTGACCACACAGATGAAGTCTGTGGGTGAAGCCATGGCTATGGGGCGAACTTTCCAAGAAAGCCTACAAAAAGCATTACGCAGTTTGGAGATCAATGTTGATGGTCTTGATCCTATCCTGGGTCAAATGACTGAAGAATCACTGGGAGAGTTGAAGAGAGAATTACGCAGCCCAGGAGCCAACCGTTTATGGTATGTGGCCGATGCTTTTCGTTATGGTTTGTCATTGACAGAAGTGCAGCAATTAACGACGATCGATCCCTGGTTCTTGTCTCAAATTGAAGAATTGGTCTCTCTTGAAGGAAAGCTTCAGAATATCAGTGCTGATGCGTTGGATAAAGATTTTCTTTACCAGTTAAAGCGTAAAGGATTTGCTGATCGACGTATTGCTAAATTATTGTCTGTCACAGAACAAGATATTCGACAAAAACGCCTTGAGTGGGATCTCAAACCCGTTTACAAACGAGTGGATTCTTGTGCAGGGGAATTTGCTACAACAACAGCTTATCTGTATTCTACCTACGAACAATTTTGTGAAGCACAACCAAGCAATAAAGAAAAAATTATGGTGTTAGGGGGCGGGCCTAATCGGATTGGCCAAGGGATTGAGTTTGATTATTGTTGTGTTCATGCGGCATTGGCTATGGCTGAAGCGGGTTATGAAACCATTATGGTTAACTGTAACCCTGAAACCGTTTCTACAGATTATGATATTTCTGACAGACTTTATTTCGAACCGCTGACGTTAGAAAATGTGCTGGATATTGTTGCTATTGAGAAGCCGAAAGGAGTGATTGTCCAGTACGGTGGCCAAACACCATTAAAACTTGCCCGAGATTTAGAAGCTGCTGGGGTAAATATTATTGGAACATCCCCGGATGCTATTGATAGAGCTGAGGATCGAGAGCGGTTTCAAAAAGTGATTCGAAATTTGCAATTACAGCAGCCAGCGAATGCTATTGCTAGAAATGTGGATGAAGGTGTTCGTGCTGCGAATCAAGTGGGTTACCCATTGATTGTGCGTCCCTCCTACGTTTTGGGTGGACGAGCCATGGAAATTGTTTACAATGAAGAAGAATTACGTAATTACCTTCATGTTGCAGTGGATGTGTCTGACAATTCTCCCGTATTACTTGATCGGTTTTTAGATGATGCGATTGAAGTGGATGTGGATGCTGTTTGTGATGGTAAACATGTCTATATTGGTGGGATCATGGAACATATTGAGCAAGCAGGAGTGCATTCAGGTGACTCTGCCTGTTGTATGCCACCGTTTAGTTTAAGTGAAGCATTACAACAGCAATTATGTCAACAAATGCGCAGTCTTACCTTGGAACTTGGTGTTGTTGGGTTAGCTAATGCTCAGTTTGCAATTAAAGATAATCGTATTTTTATTTTAGAAGTGAATCCTCGGGCATCTCGCACAGTACCTTTTATTTCTAAAGTGACAGGTATTGATTTTGCAAAAGTCGCAGCTCGTTGTATGGTTGGCATGGATTTAGCATCTCAAGGATTGACAAAGGAAGTGAAGGTGCCTTACTACGCGGTCAAACTGCCGGTATTTCCTTTTGCCAAATTCCAACACGTTGATCCTATTTTAGGCCCCGAAATGAAGTCTACTGGAGAAGCCATGGGAATCGGTACCACGTTTGGAGAAGCCTATGCCAAGGGGCGTCTTGGAGTTGGTGAAGTGATCCCGAAAGCAGGTCGGGCATTTGTAAGTGTGCGCGAAGCCGACAAACCTCAAGCCGTGTTGCTTGCAAAAGACTTGGCTGAAGCAGGATTTGAGCTGTGGGCGACCCGAGGCACAGCGGATGTTATTAATAAGGCGGGTATTCCTTGCCATCCCATTAATAAAGTGATGGAAGGGCGGCCACATATCGTTGATATGATTAAAAATGATGAAATTTGTTTTATAGTAAATACAACGGATGGGAAACGGGCTATTTCGGATTCCTATTCTATTCGTCGTAGTGCACTTCAGCATAAAGTGTATTACACCACGACCATTGCTGGGGCAAAAGCGAGTATGGAAGCGATGCGCTTTGAAGCAAAGGATCGTGTTTTTAAGTTGCAGGGATTGCATGAGTTAGTGGCAACTTAACGAGAGGTTTTCATGGATAAAGTACCAATGACAAAAATCGGCGCAGAACGACTCGAAAAAGAGTTGGATCATTTAAAACGTGTGGCGCGTCCAGAAATTATCGAGGCTATTGCTGAAGCGCGCGCTCACGGTGATTTAAAGGAGAATGCAGAATACCATGCGGCTAGAGAGCGACAGAGTTTTACGGAAGGTCGTATTCAAGAAATTGAAGGGAAACTATCCCTAGCGCAAATTATTGATATCGCTACGCTTGAAAATACTGGAAAAGTTATTTTTGGTGTAACGGTTGATCTAGTTAACTTAGACACTGAAGAAGCGGTCACTTATCAGATTGTAGGTGATGATGAAGCAAATATTAAGTCAGGGAAGATATCAATTAGCTCGCCTATTGCACGTGCATTGGTGGGTAAAAAAGAGGGGGATGAAATTGATGTACAAACACCAAACGGCATCATTAGTTACGAAATTGAGCAAGTCCAGTATATTTAGCCGATTTCATAGGCCAAATAAAAATAATAAAATGAGGGTTATCATGATGTCTCGATCTGTCTGCTTGCTGCTACTCGCAGCTTTTTTTGTAGGATTGTCTCCACAAGCTTCTGCAACATTAGATTCGGGTCGCTTTACGAGCGCACAAAATAATTATTTTCATGCTCATGGTATTGATCCCAAAGCACTGAATGTTGGCTTAAAAGCGTATCAATGTGCGACAAAAAAAGGTTTAACCAAAAATCAAACATTGACGATTATTGATTATTCTAAACCATCCACGCAAAAGCGTATGTGGGTGCTGGATATGAATAAAGGCAAAGTAGAAATGGAAGAATTGGTTGCCCATGGTTCAGGGAGTGGTAATAATAAAGCAAATAACTTTTCCAATAAATCAGGAAGCCATAAATCCAGTATCGGAGTATTTTTAACCGGGGCTAATTCTTATGTGGGCCAGCACGGTACGGCCTTGCGGCTTAAAGGGTTGGATAAAGGGTTTAATGATCATGCATTAAGTCGAGCTATTGTGGTTCACGCAGCACCTTATGTCAGCCATTACTATGCAAAAATACACGGTCGATTAGGCCGCAGCTGGGGATGCCCCGCACTAGAGCCTGCGAAAACGAAACCCACCATTAATAAAATTAAGGGTGGTAGCGTGGTTGTGGCTTATTATCCTGATAATCAATGGCTAAATAAGTCAGAATATTTGCATTGCTAGTTTTGGTTTACATAACGAATCTTTTCGGAGATGTTTTGCTTAAAACTAAGCACGGACTCAACGCTTTGAGTTTTGTAGAAGTTCTGATGTGAACGGATTACTCTCAGCAAATTAGTTTAGCGGAAAAATCTGAACTACTCAGAGATGAATCGTGTAGCCAAAAAGATCATCAAATCGAAATCAAAGGGAGTATTTATTTCTGAAAATGCTTTGGTTAAACTTTACTAGTGCATCTGGGCTAAGTGGAATCAGCCGATGCAAAATTGGGCGCTAATTTTTCTTATTTCGTAACTACTTACACCCCGGTATGAATTAATTTTAAAATAAAACGGAAATAAACTTGACAGCATTTTTCACCTTCTATTTAATTTTTCCTAAGCCCCCTAAAAGAGTACCTTTATGACTT
>JAJFKH010000026.1 GCA_021773305.1 Gammaproteobacteria bacterium
CGGACGCGGGTTCAATTCCCGCCGCCTCCACCATATAACTGTTTGATTTATAAAGAGAAATACCCCCCTCCTGGGGATAGAGGCACCGTAGAGTATCCATCGTTTCTAGATGAGATCCCCAATTATGGACTGGCCGATATCCTGAATGCAGGGAGTGATCGGGGATCCAACGGCCATACGTGTGGTATGCGAATCGTTAATCTAGCAAAAAAATCAATGAGTTATGATTAGCATGAAAAAAAGCATAAATGATGATAAAATAGTCATATGTTGAGAATAGCAATCTTTCTAAGCGGATGGATCCGCGTGGTAATGATTTTAATGAGGCCAGGTGGCGCAAAAGCAATCGTCGCAGAAAATATTGCATTGCGTCAGCAGCTGATCATGCTATCTCGTCAGAGGCATCGGTCACCAAAATTAAACACCTTCGATCGACTATTATTTGGTTTTCTTGCTGGTATTATCAACCCAAAGCGATTACATAAAATTGATATTTTACTGAAACCTGCAACAATTATTAAATTCCATAAGGCATTGGTGAGAAGGAAATATCATTTATTGTATACTAGAAAATCACCTAAAAAACCGGGGCCCAAAGAGCCATCAGATGAGTTGATAAAACTAATCCTTGAGCTGAAAGAGCGAAATCCAAAGTTTGGTTATTTACGTATTGCAATGCAAATCAAAGAAGCATTTGGTATTGATTTAGATGAAGGTCTCGTGCGACGTGTGTTGGGAAAGCACTATAAAAATAGACCCAGAAGTGACGACCCCTCTTGGCTAACATTTATAGGGCATGCAAAAGATAGTCTTTGGTCTGTTGATTTATTTAGAGTAGAATCCATACATTTAAAATCACATTGGGTTATGGTAGTCTTAGATCAATATACTCGCCGAATCATTGGTTTTGCAACTCATAAGGGCGATGTCAATGGCATTGATTTATGTTGTATGTTCAATAAAATTATTTCTCAAAAAAACTTACCACGCTATTTGAGTTCTGATAATGATCTATTGTTTATCTTTCACCGTTGGCGAGCCAATTTAAATATTTTAAACATCGAAGAAATTAAATCGATACCTTATGCACCCATGTCGCATCCCTTTGTGGAAAGGGTCATTGGAACGGTTCGGCGTGAATTTGTCGATCAAACGTTTTTCTGGAATGCTAATGACTTGCAAAGTAAGCTTGATCAATTCCAGAAATATTATAACCATAGACGAAGCCATAGTTCATTGAATAAATTGCCTCCTAACGAAAAAGCCAATGAAAAAGTATCGAAGGTTGTTTCTATTGATGAATATCGCTGGAAAACATTCTCTCGTGGTCTGTTTCAGCTACCAATTGCAGCGTAGATAAGAACTCGCACGGAGTGTGTCAGGGTAAATAGCCGGGTCATTCTATGGCTTAATAAAGGCTTGAGCTGTATGCGGTGAAAGTCGCACGTACAGTTCTTAGGAGAGGGAGTAGCAGTAATGTTGCTCTCTTATCCGACAAATTAGGCCAGCAGTATCATTGGTGCGTCACAGCTCATCCATATCATGAATTTGTGCTTACTCTTGCTCCGGCAACCTGTAACTTGTGCTGCGACCGCCGCCGGGGTTTTGAATGAAAATTCCTCTATCTCTCAATTCCTGAATATCTCTGAGTGCAGTATCGTTCGAGCACTTAGCCATTTTGGCGTATTTTGACGTGTTCATATGCCCCTTAAAGCCATCTTCGAGCATGCGATTGATGATCAGGCGCTGGCGCTTGTTGACTGGATTTTGGTTGATGATGTCCCATAGCTGTGCCTTAAATAGAACATTACCAAGTGCCGTTTCGGCATTGAAAATTGCCCGGCCAAGACAATCCAGAAACCATGCAAGCCAGTTTGTGATGTCAGGCGTACTGCGTTGCTGCTTTTCAAGCTGGTCATAATAACTTCTACGCTCTGCTTCAATCTGAGATGACAAACTGTAAAAACGGTCTTGTATGCCATCGGAGCGAGCTAGCACCATATCACCAATAGCTCTCGCAATCCGTCCATTCCCATCTTCAAAGGGATGAATAGTAACAAACCATAAATGAGCGATACCTGCTTTTAGGACGGGGTCGACATCATGACTTTTGCCAAACCACTTGAGAAACGCTTTCATTTCCTGTTCTAGTCGATCAGCACTCGGGGCTTCAAAGTGAATCTTTTCTTTGCCAATTGGGCCAGATACAACTTGCATGGGGCCGGCATCTAATGTGCGCCAATCACCAACCGTGATCCAGTGCATATTGCTACGTCCTGTCGGGAACAATGCAGCATGCCAGTCAAACAGGCGGCTCTTAGTTAATCGTTTGGAAAATTGCTGTGTGGCATCCAGCATCATTTCAACGATGCCTTCTACATCGCCGCCGGCATAAATCAAGCCGGCAATATCAATCCCCAGCCTACGGGCAATAGATGAACGAACTTCTTCCGGGTTGAGGTTTTCACCTTCAATAGCTGATGATTTTACGATATCGTTGGTTAGTGTGTTCAAGCTTGCCTCGCGCTTTAACCCAAAGCCAAGGCCTTCCATGCGGCCAAGCAAACGCCCCTGACGGTGGCGTATATCTGCTAACTTTGCACTGAGGGCTTCAGCATCCCATGTAAAAGTTGGCCAATCTTGATGTTCATGAATCCACACATTAATCACCGCATTATTTAAGGTGATTATAGGATTTATTCGCCGCAATGTCAAGATTATTCGCCGCTGCTTTTGCGGTGATTATGAGTGCTAATCACTGCTTCTTTTGAGGGGTTCTATCCAAATCAATGGCATTCGGTTAAGGTGAAATTGTGCTATCCTGTCAGTTGTTTCAACAGATTAAGGCTAAAATTAGATAAAGGAGCAGAATACGGATGCAAGATTTTTGGAGTCCCCTACAAGAATTAATTGAACAAAATTGCTTAGAATTCGATAAAGGTAACTACTCACTCCCTACGATTCAATTTCCCCAGCCAGTGCCATCTGAATAGCAATTAATGGATTAATGCCTTTATTGGCCATGGTTTGCAGATAGCTAGATATTCGACAATAAGCTTGAGCATAGAGCTCTGCTCG
>JAJFKH010000027.1 GCA_021773305.1 Gammaproteobacteria bacterium
GTATTAGCACAAAAACCGGAAATTTGACAAAATTTCAATTATTTTTACGCTTGTGTGCAGGCCAGCATGGCCAACAATTAAATTTAAATGCATTGGCTAGTGCTTGCGGAATTTCCCAGACCACAGCAACAGAATGGTTAGGTATATTAGAAGCTAGTTACATCGTTTTTAGGCTGCAACCATATTTTAATAATTTCAAAAAGCGATTAGTAAAGACTCCAAAACTATATTTTTATGATTCGGGTATAGTCTGTAAACTATTAGGTATAAACTCAGTAGATCAGTTAACAATACATGCGGCTAGGGGCGCAATTTTTGAGGGATTTATCATCTCAGAAATAATTAAATTATTTTATGCTAAAGGCAAATCAGCGCCTATCTATTATTGGCGAGATCATACGGGTAATGAAGTTGATTTATTAATTGATTATGGTGGCAAGCTACTGGCTTTTGAAATTAAATCTGGACAGACCATAACTAAAGATTTCGTCAAAGGCATTAATAAATGGAAAACCATTTCTGGCTCTTATAATGAGCATTGTCACGTTATCTATGCTGGTAGTGAGAATACTAAATTTCAAAGTGTATCTATATTTCCCTGGAATCTTGATTTTTCTTCTATTCTGTTTGAAGTAGCATAGGCCATGGCGGCTTAAAATTGAGTTCTGTCGAAAAACCAGCTAAAAATATGGAAAGATCTGTATCAATTAGCAGAATCGCTATCAATATTGATAGCGATACGACAAACTCTAACTCAAAGGGATTGCTCTTTGGGAACCTGCTCAAGCAAAATCTCGCACAATGGAGTTTGCTTAATATCCAAGTCCTACCGGCATAGAGAATTTATCTCGGGCCATATCCAGATAAATATTAGCTTCTTCAAGTAAGCTATCAAGCTCTCTTTCCAGGGTCTCAACTGTTTTGCCTTCTTGTTGAGAAAAATGTGCTTGTTGTTTTTGTCTCGCTAAAACTTTTAGAGCGTCTTCAACCTGCGTATCAAATTTTTTAAATAGAGTTTCAGCCTGTTGAAAACTATCTATCTCACTTGTTTTTGCATTCACATTTAAGTTCTTTATAACAGTACGAATCCGATTTCGCATAAGCCAACGCTCTTTCCCTCTTCAGCTGCCAGAAGTTTTTTATGATAAAGGGGAAGTTGTCAGGAAAGTCAGCCCTGCCTCTGGGGCATTTACCTTCAAAGGTAAAAAGTATCTGGCGGGCAAAGGGCTTTGTAATGAGTCTGTGGCCATTAAAGAAACGGAGAAGGCCAATACCTTTTCTCCTTACTTTATGGACATGTTTATTAAGAAGTTTTCACTGGATGAGGGCTATTAGTTCATAACATATTTGGATAGTTCACTATAAAGTGATATGTTACCTATGTCTATGGGTCATACACAAGTCGCGGCACGTAGGCGGCGGGGGGAAAATCTTAAGATAGATCTACAAAAATCGCCTCTACTTAAAGACAAAAAGCCCACTAGACGGGGTTAAAAAGCTGATATTCATGAGCACTAACCACACACACTCTACGTGCTGCGGCTTGTTCGCGGCATCCACGAAAAGATCGAATAATTAGGTAAAGCATGGTGCTTGATATCGCTCTTCACAAGATATTGGGACGCTTTTCTTCTTTATTAGTTGCATTTTTTAGATAACCCATTGTTTTTAATAAATAATTTTCTAATTTTCGTGTCGAACTCTCAGGGACGAACCGCAGCACGTAGGCGGTAGGGGGTAGGGGGTAGGGGGAAAAGCTTAAGATAGATCTGCAAAAATCGCCTCTACTTAAAGACAAAAAGCCCACTGGACGGGTAAAAAGCTAATATTAGTGAGCACCCAACAACCCACCCCTACGTGCTGCGACTCGTTCGCAGCATCCAGAAAAAGATCTTGATAATTACCAAAGTCCTGCTAAGAATATAATGGAGCTTTCAAAACAGGATGATGCTTCGATAGAAGCGTCATCGGATTTTGGAAGCAAATTGCCCTCTACGGAATTCATTCAAGGCGAAATATTGCAGGGCGATTACTTAAAGGAGCAACAAAAAAACTCAGAGTTAACTGACAATCAGATTGTCTGATCTGTCAGATCACATATGAGCTATTACACATTAAACTTATTTAATCCCCCTACCCAGCAAATAAACTTCTCGTGAGCGAGGTCTTGAGGCTTTGGGTTTGCGCACAATCACCTTACTAAATTGGCTACGCATTTGCTTTAAATAATCATCAAACCCTTCTCCTTGAAACACTTTCACCAAAAAATTGCCATTTTTCTTCAACACTTTTTGACAAAAACCCAGGGCGAGTTCTGCAAGATATATGCTTTTGGCTTGATCGGAAGAAGCAATACCACTGATATTCGGTGCGATATCCGATAACACCAGATCAATGGTCTTTCCATCAAGGGTTTCTAACAGTTCATCTAATACCGTTTGCTCAGTAAAATCCCCTTGAATACATTGCACTCCGGCCAATGAATCCATCGGTAAAATATCCAAAGCGATAATTTCGCCTTTTTCTTTAAGATATTCTAGAGCTACTTGAGACCAACTACCAGGTGCTGCACCCAAATCTATGATAACTTGAGCGGGTTTAATAAGTTTGTCTTTTTTTTGAATTTCAATGAGTTTATAAGCGGCTCTGGAGCGGTAACCATGTTTCTGGGAGAGCTTTACATATTCATCAGCAAAATGCTCTTTTAGCCAATTTTTAGAACTTTTTGATTGGCTTCCTTTCTGTCCCATGAGAACCTTAACTCTCCATTTTGCGGAGCATAATTCGTCGGATCCAGTAAACCAAGCCGAGTGCTAATCCGCCACTGTACACAAGCAATACAACTATTTCCAGCAAATGACTGTGGGCAATACGATGGGCGATGACCCAAGCTACTGGGATAGAAAAGATAATAAGCCAAATAAATAGCTTAATTCCGTTAAAAGGACTGGGATCTACCGTGACACTGGGCCGTTTATTAGGTATATTATGTTTTTTCTCTACGCTCATGGTTTTTCCAATGGAACAATTAACACAAAATCAAGTCCTAAAACTACGTCGCTCAGCCCACAGCCTAAAGCCTGTGGTCACCGTTGGCAACCAAGGGGTTACTGATAACGTCCTAGCAGAAATCGATAGGGCATTATACGATCATCAGCTGGTCAAAATCAAGCTAACTCATGAAGATCGTGAAGAACGAAAATCCCAAGCCGAGCGCATTTTAAAAAGTCAAAAAGCCGAATTAATCAATAGGATAGGGAAAACCATCGTGATTTTCCGAATATCCAAGAAAAAATAATTAATATTCTGCGTTATTGGGTGTCCTTGGGAAGGGGATCACATCTCGGACATTGGCAACCCCTGTCACATAGCTAATAAAACGCTCAAGCCCCAAGCCAAAGCCTGCGTGGGGTACCGAGCCATAACGCCTCAAATCTCGATACCAATAGAGATCATTTGGCTCCAGGCCCGCCTCAATCATACGAACATCAAGGATTTCAAGGCGCTCTTCTCGCTGACTACCACCAATGATTTCGCCAATACCAGGGGCTAAAACATCCATAGCTGCCACCGTCTTTTCATCATCGTTAAGACGCATATAAAAAGCTTTAATCTCTTTTGGATAATTCATCACAATCACTGGCCGTCCCACATGTTCCTCGGCCAAATAACGTTCATGCTCTGATTTTAAATCAAGCCCCCAAGATACTGGAAATTCGAACTTTTTCTTCGTAGATTTTAGGATATCAATTGCTTCTGAATAATCCATCCGCACAAATTCAGAGTCAGAAATATGCTGCAATCTGTCTAAACATTTATCATCTACCCACTTCGTAAAAAAGGCCAAATCATCTTGCCTCTCTTCCAACAAGATCCCTACCACATCTTTCAAAAGAGACTCGGCTAAATCAGAAATGCCCTGCAAATCGGTAAAAGCCATTTCTGGCTCTACCATCCAAAATTCGGCAAGATGACGGCTGGTATTGGAATTTTCCGCACGAAAGGTAGGGCCAAAAGTATATACTTTGGACATGGCACAGCAATAACTCTCTACATTCAGTTGGCCAGACACGGTGAGATAACTTTCACGACCAAAAAAATCTTGGCTGAAATCAATATCGCCCTTGTCTGTTTTGGGTAAATTCAGTAAATCTAAATGGCTCACCCGGAATAACTCACCTGCACCTTCACAATCACTAGCGGTAATAATTGGCGTGTGAACCCAATAAAAACCATTTTTGTCTAGCGTACGATGGAGTCCTTGAGACACACAATGGCGGATCCTTGCCACAGCCCCCATAATATTAGTTCGAGGACGTAAATGGGCATATTCTCGGAGGTATTCGAGGGTATGGCGTTTAGGCGAAATAGGATAGGTTTCCGGATCTTCAACCCCTCCGACAAGCTCTACGGAAATAGCCTGAATTTCAGCAGATTGCCCTTTTCCAGGGGATGCAACCACTTCGCCGGTAATAATTACTGAGCAACCCGCTGTCAGATGTAATACGTCCGATTGATAATTGTCCAGGGTATTAGGCACAACCACTTGAATCGCATCGAAGCAAGAGCCATCATAAACATTGAGAAATGAAATCCCCGCTTTAGAATCACGGCGAGTACGAACCCAGCCTTGAATCGACAAAGTTTTTCCAATCATGGCTTCATCATTGAGAACATTGACAATAGAATACACTTGCACTTTCAACCTCACCTAAAAATCTGGCCTATAATATGTATTGCCTATTGTATCTTTTTATTGTGGGCGAACCAAGATTATGTTTTAATGCATTTGGAAAACTTTTATGAATAGATTAGCTTGGATTTTAATCAGTTTACTAGCTCTCCTTGTCCTTTTTACCGTATTTGAATTACGCCATATCTTCTTTGCCTTGGTGGTTGTCCTTGTTCTTGTGGGCATTGGGATTTGCGACTTCATGCAAAAAAAACATGCTATTTTACGCAACTTCCCAGTCATCGGCCATGCCCGCTATATCTTAGAATTTATCCGCCCAGAAATTCAGCAATACTTTATAGCCACCAATCAAAGTGACAGACCTTTCGATCGAGAATTTCGCAGCTTAGCCTATCAACGAGCGAAAAAAATCCGTGACACAACCCCTTTTGGCACCCAGCAAGATATTGACAGACCCGGCTATGAATCCATTCGCCATTCTCTTTCCCCTACCGTCATTGATACATCAGATAAACGAATTATGATCGGCGGCAGCGAATGCACACAACCCTACTCTGCATCCCGTTTAAATATTTCAGCAATGAGTTATGGCGCATTAAGTAAAAATGCAGTGCGTGCACTCAATGGCGGCGCAAAACTCGGAAATTTTTACCACAACACCGGTGAGGGTGGTTTAACTCCCCATCATTTAGAACCCGGTGGTGATTTAGTTTGGCAAATTGGTACCGCTTGCTTCGGCTGTCGCACCAAAACTGGACGTTTTGATCCAGCACAATTTAAAGATAAAGCTTCCCATGAACAGGTTAAAATGATTGAAGTAAAATTATCTCAAGGTGCTAAACCTTCTCACGGAGGCATTTTACCCGCAGCAAAAATCACGGAAGAAATTGCGGGAATTCGTGGTATCAACAGAGGTGAGGATTGTGTTTCTCCCCCCCATAATCCAGAATTTAGTACACCCATTGAATTGTTAGAATATGTTGCTAAGCTTCGAGAACTCAGCGGTGGTAAACCTGTAGGTTTTAAACTTTGTATTGGTTATCGCTCAGAGTTTTTTAGTATTTGTAAAGCCATGCTCGAAACAGAAATATTACCTGATTTCATCACAATCGATGGAGCGGAAGGTGGTACAGGTGCTGCTCCCCTGGAATTCTCCAATCGCTTAGGCGAGCCGTTAAATGATGGTTTGATTTTCTTAAATAATGCCTTAACTGGTATTGATGTACGAAATAAAATTACCGTTATTGCCAGTGGGAAAATTATTACAGGCTTTAGCATGATCACCAAGCTTGCTTTCGGTGCGGATGTCTGTAACTCCGCTAGGGGAATGATGTTTGCTTTAGGCTGCATCCAAGCCTTACAATGCAACGCTAATACTTGCCCCACCGGTGTAACTACTCAAGATCCGAGGTTGATGCGCGGTTTAGTCGTCACGGATAAAGCTGTGCGCGTAAAAAATTTTCATGATGCAACCTTAGAGAGCTGTCTGGATCTCGCCGGTGCCATGGGAATGAATGCCTTAAAAGATTTACACCTTGGTCAAATATTTCACCGTGAAAGCTGGGCTGAATGCATCTCCTATGCTGATATGTACCCTAGCTTAAAACCTGCGGCATTACTCCAAGAACCCATCCACGAAGTTTACGCAAATTCTTGGCGAAAAAGCAGCGCGCAACATTTTTAATGTCTAGAAATGCCTCCCTGTTACAATTTGTTACTTGACTCAACCCCAATGTATCCGTAGTTTAGTATTCTTTTCTCGCTAACCAGCGCAGCATTTTCAGTAAACCCTATCTTGTTGAAAATACAGTGTAAAAATTAAAAGAGACAGACAGATACAGGAGCCATTTATGAAAAAATCTTACCTGTTGGTCGGTGTATTAACCGGGCTGCTAGCACTTTATACCACCGTCTTTGCGGAACCAAAAGTAGTTCCTTCAGAACCCTATCGAATCATTGTTAAGGGAAAACATTTACATGGCTTTGCTTTCACCCAAAAGAAAATTTTACAACAAAAAATTTCTGGGCTGACTTCCACAGAATTCATTCATGGCCGGGAGATCGGCGGAGGCGCTGCTGTTTTCACAATAAAAAAACAAAAAATCAACCTGATGAGTGCAAAACAATTAAAATCTCCCGACGAAATTGTCAATGACATTGCCAAAAAGATTGCTCAAGATCCCGATATCGAATACGCCGTTCCCGATCGCAAAGTTAAAATGCTTGAGTTTGATCATCAAAGCCAATGGGATGAATTTGCGCCCCCTGCCGGCGTCAGTCTTGAAGGCCCTGATGGAGCTTGGGAAATCACTCAAGGTGATCCCAATATTGTCGTTGCTGTATTAGATACCGGCATTGCTCACCATGAGGATTTAGAAAAAAACATTGTCCCAGGATTTAGTTTTGTCAATTATGATGAGGATAACACCGATCACGGCCTTGAAACCGGCTATCACGGTACCCATGTAGCAGGTACGATTGCAGCTAACGGAAAAATATTAGGCATGGCACCCCATGTGAAAATTCAGCCCATTCAAGTCTTAGGAGATTATGGAACGGGTCGAATGTCTGGAATTATTAGTGGAATATATTGGGCCGCAGGTATTGATGTTCCCGGCGTACCTCCCAACCCAACACCGGCTAAAGTCATTAACATGAGTTTAGGGGGAGACGGTAATTGTGATTGGCCAACCCGAGATGCTATCCGTCAAGTGACAGAACAAGGCGTCACTGTTGTTGTCGCAGCCGGTAATGAAGATAACGACGCTTATTTTTCATCACCGGCAAATTGTTCTGGCGTCATTACCGTCGCTGCAACCAATAGAGAAGGCAAACGTAGTTACTATTCAAACTATGGAAAATTTGTAGATATCGCCGCTCCCGGTGGCGAAACCCATCCAGATGAAACCTCGGGGATTTTATCTACCGTCAAAGATGGTTATGCCTACTACCAAGGCACAAGTATGGCAACCCCCCATGTTGCCGGTATCATCGCATTATTATATTCTGTAGATACTTTGATGACATCGGAAAATGCATTAAAAATAATAAAAAATACCGCAACCGCATTTCCTCACCCTTATGGCTTTTATTCTTGTGTGGGTCGATACAGTTGCGGTCAAGGTATTATTAATGCATCAAAAGCTGTTGAAGAAGCAAATAAAGTACATGCCTTATCCCCCCTTTCATAATCAATAGGAGTTAATATGAACAACAAACACCTTATTCGGGCCATCATTAGCTTGGTCAGTTTGTTATTACTTGGTAGCGAAGTTGCAAAGGCGGAGCGCCCACCAAAAATTTTAAACCCTTATCGTATTATCGTAAAATACAAAAGCACACCAAGCACTCAATCCATGAGTTTGCAAAACAAAGTTACAAATGTCAGTCATCAAGCAGGGATTCAGGTTGATACTAGTAAACCTATGGCAAATGGCGCATTTGTCGTTGCATTTGATAAGATGGCTGTTAACTCCATGAGTATGAATAATGATATCAGTCCGAAAGAACTCATGGAACGGACTCTGAAAAAATTACAAAATGATCCCAACGTTTTATATGCCATCCATGATGATATTTTATCAACTAACTATAACCACAAAGATCAGTGGGATGAATTAGCCGCCCCCCGAGGCGTTCAAGTGGAAGGGGAAAATGGTGCTTGGAATGAAACTATGGGCGATCCTAGCATTGTTGTTGCTGTAGTAGACACAGGTATTGCTCACAATGATGATTTAACAGAAAATAGATTGCCAGGTTACAGCTTTGTTTATGGTTCTGTAGATCCTACCGATGAAGGATACGAAACTGGCTATCATGGCACCCATGTTGCGGGAACCGTTGCAGCAAATGGCAAACTAATCGGCATGGCTCCTCACAGCAAAATCCTACCGGTACAAGTTCTCGGTGATAATGGCAATGGATATACCTCGGACGTTATTAATGGCGTTTACTGGGCTGCCGGGTTTGATGTACCAGGCGCACCACGCAATCGTAACCCAGCCCATGTGGTTAACTTAAGTCTTGGCGGAAACCGAGCTTGTAGTGCAGCGTGGAAAGAAGCTATCGATGCGGTTCTCTACAATGGCACCACCATTGTTGTTGCCGCAGGTAATGAAGATAATAATGTAGTAACCAGCAGTCCTGCCAACTGCCCTGGAGTTATTTCCGTTGCTGCGACAAACCGTCATGCTCACCGTTCTTATTACTCTAACTACGGCACACGAGTCACCATTGCAGCTCCTGGGGGAGAAATACGCTGGTTATCTTCTCGCGGTATTTTATCCACAGTAAAAGATGGTTATGCCTATTATCAAGGAACCTCCATGGCAGCGCCCCATGTAAGCGGGATCATCGCGCTCATGTTATCTGTCAACCCCTACCTAACACCGGCTCAGATAAAAGAGATTATTGTCTCGACTGCATCGGAATTTCCCGCAGATAAACCTGGTTATACTTGCGTAGGTGACTACAGTTGTGGTGCTGGTATTATTTTTGCTACTGGTGCAGTGCAAGGTGCAATGGAATATATCGGTTATCAGAAAAAATAGTCCTATTCTCAGACCTCGCTTCTCCTATTAAATTAGGAGAAGCGAGGTCTGCTGTTAAAATCCTGACCCAAGAAGTGCGTTTTCAAGATGAGAAGATCACATCGAAGTCATGGATAGAGCGACAAAAAAAAGAATAGATAAAAGAGGAAAATTAAGACTTTGCTACAGACACGCGAAGTTGCGCCACTCGACTGTCAAATCTGCCAATTTAACGCGACGATAATGTCTTATCACCTGCCTAACCACTAGGCGATTTCGAGCAATCCCTAGAGCCCGATCTATTCCGAAAGATCTAAAACTTTTGCAAGTATATGTGTTTGCTCTGTATAGATTACAGAATTTTCCGCAAGCTCAACTTGAACATATTGCTCTATATCATCTTTTATTTGCATAATAGCTGCTCTATCAGTAAGTTTTTCTTCAATTAACCTATCTTTTATTTCATCTAACCTCGAAAGCAATAATTTTTTTCCATTTTCACTATCGAATGAGATGCGTGTTTTTTCCGTCTTAATGTCCTGGAATGGGCCGGAGTTTATAAAAAATTTTTCTAATGTTGAACCAACATTGAAGTTCAGCCCTTTTTTTCTCCCATATCGATTCATCAGATCAAAATAGCTATCGATTGACTTGCAGGAGCTTTTATTCCTCAGTGAATCCATTGAAGATTCCTGTGAAACCACAACACCACCTGGTTTTAGTAATTCCGCCATTTTTGTTAAAATGGATGACACATCTTGAACATGCATAAGTAAGAATCTAGAATGGACTAAGTCAGCGTTTTCGTACTCATCGGGATTAATTTTTTCAATCGATTCATTTATATACTCTACGTTTTTATAGCCTTTATTATCCATTCTTTGTCTTGTAACATTAAGTTGCTCTTCACTTATATCAGCTGCATAAACTTTGCCATCAGAACCAACATTTTCAGCTATCATTTCCGTAACATCGCCAGAGCCACAACCAACATCCCAAATAACCATACCTTCTTTTAGCCCACCTTTTTGGAGTTGATTGAATGTGACCTCATGTAAAATTGCATGTTGCAAATTCAAGTTATGCTTTCCTCCTTCTCCCTCATTTAGTAAGTAAGATTTAGATTTATTCAACATAGTGCATCTCCAATGATAAGTGTACTTTCGTTAACAAAAAATGCATTACTTCTTTATCGCCCATTCAAGATGAAATAATCGACCTGAGTATACATATGAGTTATTATCATACCCGAATTTTGGAGCTAGTGTATTTTTCTTTCTGTAAATTGACATCTGATGTAAGCCGCAGCTCCAACGCACTAACCTATAGATAGTCTAAAATCAAAAAGTTAGGCAGGTGATAAGCAATTATCATTGCGTTAAAATTTGAACAATTCTTGAAAATAAATTCATAAAAAAATTATAGAAATAACGATGCGGTCATTTATTAGACGTACTGATGAAATGGGGTGGTATAAAAAATGGGATAATATCCATGATCCCTCAATTTATGATATTGATGCGAATGCTTAGGTCGAAACGGACACCTTTGTAATAAATGATAATCGTGTCATGACCAAGAGAAACTGTCGTATGAACTACCTAGCGACTTTGTCGTAGGACTATCTACAGACTAATGCGTCGGAGCTGACCCATTACGAACCTTTTGTAACCACAGAAAAACATAGAGAGCCTAATGATTTTCAACAAAACCGTGGGCCTGATCCTGTGGATCTAGCTAGATCTTCAGCCTTGACCTCTGGAATTCTCATTAATTCAGCTAATTTTTCTTCGAGTTTGCTATTTTTGCCTTTGTGCGTCACAATGCTTTTTTCAGGATTATCAGAAGATTTGCCACTTGCTGGTTGCTTCTGCTTATTAAAATACCTCATAGAAATAGCCTCTTTTCAGTTAAACACGAATGATAGTTTGGTCTATTATAGCAAAATTTATGTAAGACTCAAAAACAGCTGGTTAAATGCCTGCCCTCTTGATATCCGCCAATGCTCTGCCATCTTGGGCATAAGCTTTAATAGAATAAGTCCCTGGGTAAATAAAGACGATCGCGTCGTTGGGGATCACGAATTCGAGCTTTTTTCATACCCAAACCAAAATGTAAATCTTTTTCATCCCGATAACTGGTTTCAGTACTCCATCGTTTGCCGTAATAGTTGAGTATGGTTTGAGTCGCAATATTTTTCAAGCTACAGGCCAGTACCCCGGGTGATTAAACGCAATGTAATTGTCATCTGTCCGTCTTTAGCAAACACCGTCCAGTCCATGGCAACGGTAATACGTTTGCGATTTCCTAATAGCAAGCGAGCTAAATGGGATTGTTCCTCCTGACTATTAATCCCTTTATTAGGAAGCAGACTATCAGTTTGCTTGACAGCATGCTTGGGTAGCAAGCCTTTCGCTTGTGCCAAGCCTCGGCCAATATCAGCTGGCTTCAAGGATTGACTGGTCAGAACACCTAGGATCCCATTCACCAAGCTGGCTTGACGTTTTTTGTACAAATTTAGATGCGTTTACCCTGTACATCAATCTCCTATGTTGCCCTTTTACCCAAGAAAAGATATCATCCTACTAATAATGGATTTAAAATTGAGCAATTTTATGGATAAAACACAGAGTTTAATTAAAGCTTACATATTGGATGGCACTGGAGGTGGTCATGCGGTAGGCTGGGATGAAATCAGCAGCTGGACTGCTAAACAAGGCCCTCTATGGGTTCATCTAGATAGCACTCACCCATATACTCATCATTGGCTAAGTCATCAAGCGGGTTTGGATACAATCTCGGTTGAAATTCTTGTTTCAACGGAAACACGTCCTCGAGTTTTATGTACCTCAAGCAATATTATCTTACTACTAAGAGGGGTTAATCTTAATCCCCGCCAAGATCTTGAAGATATGGTTTCAATAAGGATCTATTTAGATCGAAATATCATTATCACAACCCGCAAGCGCCCCCTTCTTTCAGTCAGCGATCTGTGTGGTGAAATTGAATCTGGGCTTGGCCCTCATGATACAGTTGAATTACTGATTGCACTGAATAATTCGTTAAACCGACGCATGGCAGATGTGTTAGAAGATCTTGATGACACGGTTTCAGAACTTGAAGAAACTGTTATGGAGAGTAAAAATTTTTTAATTCGTACTCAAATATTAGATATTCGTCGCCAAGCATCAATCATTCGTCGGTATTTAGCTCCTCAACGAGAAGCGCTACAGAATCTTCAGCTGGCCCAACATAAATATCTTTCAGCTAAACATTTACAGCACTTAAGAGAGTCCAATGACAAACTTATCCGCATTATTGAAGAATTAGATATCACCAAAGAACGCTCGACGATGCTACAAGAAGAGCTTAGTAATAAACTTGCAGAGCAGATGAATAGCCGCATGTATCTTCTGTCATTAGTTGCCTTAATTTTTCTCCCGCTTTCATTTTTAACTGGGCTATTAGGCATCAATGTGGGAGGGATGCCTGGAATAGAGAATGATCTTGCTTTTACTTTTGTTTGTGTAGGACTTCTTTTGCTTTTTCTTTGTACAGTTATTTATCTGCGAGGCAAAAAATGGTTTTAAAACTTAACAAATGGATTCTGTCTAGCTTTATTATTATTTTATGTATCGGATTTTCCCCAGACTTAATAGCCGATCAAATCACCAATATACAAAATTCTATTAATATAGATGAAGCAAATAAAATGCTTGATGATATCGAAGAACAAGTAGAGAGTATGAGACTGTATTCAATTCAGCAGTCTATGCAGCGAACTAAAGCATTAGCTGGACAATCAGATGGCTGTGTTGCCACTACAACCGAACAGCTTGATGTTATCACAAAAATGCTCGAAAGTTTCAAGGGTGAGCATGAAATTATTAATCAAAGTGGAAGCCTTAAGTACCTAAATGAAAAAATGAACATCTATAAAAAACAAAGAGCAGAATGTTTATTAATCAAATTAAAATCCAGTGAAATACTACTAAAACTTAAAGCATCAGAGCATAAGTTGAGAATATCCAAAACCCTTAAAAAAACAATGCCTATTTGGGATGCATATAGGGATGAGGTTTTTTTTACACAACATGTAAAAAACATTTCTACAATTCTAGTGGCACTAGATGCGAGAATTACTTTAGGTAATTATCTTAATTTTGCCACTATCATTTTATTCTGCGGATTTTTTACGCTGCTTTATTATCATTACAAAAAAAGACATAGTTTCACAACGTCACAAAGCTCTTTACCATTTCAATTTATATCCTATACTCTAGAACACCATATCCCAATTATCATATCTCTTTTAATACTTAGTGCCTTCGTCGGCTATACGCTTAATAACCACAATGGGAGAAATAGTTTTTTAATTTTATTCCACAACTCAGTGGTTTTTATATTATATATTTCCCTAGCAAATTTTATTACATCAAAATACTCAGCTAATCATACTGCCGATAAAAAAATCATTCGAATTCAAGTATATTCTGTCGCTACTGTAGTTCTATTTGGGTATGCATTAAAATTTTTACTTGGCATTGAAGCTCCAACTTATTCAATTCATCCCGCTATCAATACTACTTTTGTGACTCTAGTGCTATTTGGGTGTATGTGGGTTTCATTAAAAATTTTAAATGGGCCGTTCTTTGAAAGTTTTACAGAAAATATCAGACTTTATACTAAAGTAATAGTACTGTTTCTTTTCGGGATTGTTATTGCTTGTAACTTATTAGGATACAATAACCTTGCTAGCCTCTTTATTTCTAATATTAACTCAACTTTTCTTCTTTTCTTGTCGGTTTACTTTATTCTCCACTGTATCAATAGTATGTACAATAATTTGCAAGAAGGAAAAATGCCGTTATCAAGAAAACTCCGTAATTTGATAGGTATTAAATACAATCGTCCCATCCTAGAGATATTCATTATTAAGTCAGCCATCTATGTCATTTTAGCAGTTTTTACTGCACTTTATTTCATGAAAATATGGAAATTCCCAATTACTTTGACTGAAAAATATATTACGGTATTTAACCAGATTACAATTTCTGAGGCAACAATTTTCCCCTTTAAAATTATTGTTAGCTTTATCGTGTTTGCAATCCTAATGATTGCAAACAAAGCAACTTCTACTGCCGTTGCAAAAAAATATAGAAGCAAGCGGCATGCTGAAGAGCAAGTCGCTGTAGCGTCGATTTTTAATTATTTTGGCATTATTATAGCATTACTCATTGCACTGATAGTATCTGGGATAAATTTTACCGGCCTTGCTATTATCCTTGGTGCATTGTCAGTTGGTATGGGGTTTGGATTACAAAATATTGTAAATAATTTTATAAGTGGCCTTGTTCTTTTATTGCAACGTCCTATTAAATCGGGAGATAGGATACTTTTTAACGAAATTGAAGGGTTTGTAAAATCGATTAATGTTCTTTCCACTCGGATCAAAACTCTATCAAAAGAAGATATCATTATTCCAAACTCTGAATTAACTGCAAATCCCGTAACAAATTACATGCTACATGATCAATCATGGCGACTAACATGCGAAGTAGGGATCGAGTATGGAAGCAATATCGAGCTAGTCAAAAAAACGCTTTTGGACGTAGCAAAAGCACATCCGGATGTTTGCCAAGAAGAACCCAATCAACCTGTAGTTTTATTCAGGAATTTTTCAGATAGCAGCCTTGATTTTGAGCTATGGTGTGTCATATTAGATGTTAATAAAAAGCATCCTATTAAAAGTGAACTTTATTTTGCGATTAACAAAGCATTTGCAGAGCAAGGGATCACTATTCCATTTCCTCAAAGAGATGTACATATTAAAAAATAGAGATTCTTATTGCTCAGCTTGTAGAAGTTTATTATCAATATGAGTGAGCCTGCGGGTGATCATAATACAAAGAGGGCTCAGCATTAATGTTAGAGCAATAATAATGATGATCATTTGATAGGCTTTCCCATTAATGATATTACTCTGAAAACCAATTGAAGCCACTACGAAGCTAAACTCTCCTATCTGAGACAACAACGCGCCTGCGTATAAGCTGACATCCCAGCTCTCCCCTAAAGCTTTAAGTATTGCAGCATTGAGAAACATATTTGTACCGAAGGCAGCTACTACAATAAGTGTGATCTGCCACCAGTATTGCATGATAAATGAGATATCAATAAGCATCCCGATTGAAACAAAAAATATTGCAATAAAGACTGTGCGCATGGATAACAAACTGTGGTGCACCCAGTGAGTTTCTTTAGCTGAAGAAACGATCATGCCAGCAACAAAAGCACCCAGAGCTGATGATAATTCAGCATACCCTGTCAGCATAGCCATAGTAAAGCAAATACCCAAAGCGAGAAAAAATTGCATTTCATGATCAGAACCAAATATCTTCAGCCAAGGTAAGCGAATAGTTTCTTTGAGTACGAGCCATGTAACAATACCGATGAGGCAAATGCCACCGACAACTTGAAGAATAAGTGAATGCAAGGTGGGCTGATGACCACCTAAGAAACTCAAGCATATCAACATTGGGGCCACGAGAACATCTTGAACCAATAAAATACCTAATACATTTTGTCCTGCACGAGTATCAATTTCATTCCAATCTGTCAGTAACTTTAGCACTACCGCAGTACTACTTAAGCTAATGACAAAACCGAGCAATACAATTCTTGCTATACTCCAGTCTAGAAAATAGCCCAAGCAAAACACAAGACCAACACTCATAATGACTTGTAAAATTGTGCCTGTAACTGATATGAACCAGTTTTTTACAAGCCTTCTTGGGGAAACTTCCATGCCGATAAAAAATAGAAGAAAAATAACGCCAAATGTTCCAAGCCTTGCCAGTAATGCTTGATCAGTAATAACACCAAAACCTGATGGGCCTAAAATAATACCTGCTAAAAGATATACAATGACATGAGGTTGGCGCAGTTTGCGCATTAATATTCCAAGTCCTAAGATTAATAAAATAGAGCCAACAAACATTGTGATGGCTGGATCAGCATGCATTGGTTATGAACTCCTTTTGCGGTACAATTTTTTTATGCTGGATTCATCTTGCTTACCTTGGTATAAAGTCCTCCCGGGATCGATGATGACTTTGTTTTTCAACGCTTCTCGTCCTAAGAGCATTCGAAATTTTAAAGGATCACGATCGGATAGAGTGATTTCAATGTCCCAATGCTCATCGCCTATGGTGATCGGGGTTTTTATCACGTAACGCTGTTCTTTATGGCCATTGGAGCTCATTACCAGTCGTTTATCGATAACATTGGCATGGCAATGGATCTGCAAATTGTTATTAGCTTGTAATGGCAACACCACAAAGCTTACCTTCTCGATCCTCTTTTGAATATAGGGCTTGATATCCACAGCATGAAGTGCTGAGGTTTTTGCACCCGTGTCAATTTTTGCTTTAATGGCAGGGAGTCCTAACTTATCTAGTGAGCACCACTCATACCAACCAATTTGTAGCTTAGTTTTCATAATTAGCTAAAAATAATCTTCCCTATTGTCAAAACATTCCGTCATTTCTTTAACACTGTCTGCTGCTTCATGTAGGGCATCAAAACTGGCTATATGAAATAGTGCCGCGCCTTCATGAACCAAAGGTAAATTATTTCTTCCAATAATAATACCTGATTGATTTGCCACAACATCAAATTCTTCAATTCCACTAGGGTTAGAGATCACAGCTAACACTTCTCCGGGCTGAACTCCTTTCCCCAGCCTTTTGAAGACTCTCATTGTCCCCCCATGATTGGCTCTGATCCAATAGCTGGATTGTGTCATAGAAGAAACCACCGTAGATGGTTTTAGCTTCAATGATGGTAACATTCCTATATGTTTCATCAATCCAGTAATGCCCCGAAGCCCTACTCGAATTGCAACTTCATCAAAGCGTAATGCTTCTCCTGCTTCATATAAAATCGCTTGACAACCTGCTCTCTCAGCGGCGACACGCAATGTACTTTCCGTTCCTTCTGAGTGTAAAATTACCGGTGCTCGAAACGCTAGCGCCATTTCTTTTAAGGGTTGAGAATTTGTATTCACACGAATTTGGGGCAGATTTTCTCTATGTAAAGAACCTGTGTGAAGATCGATCAAATGAGTTGATTTAGCGATAATCTCTGTCATTATTATATGAGCAATCCGAGCGGCAACAGAGCCTTTTTTAGAACCTGGAAAACTTCGATTCAAATCCCGGCGATCCACTAAATAACGATCTTGGTTAAGAAAGCCAAACACATTCACAATGGGGACAGCGATTAAAGTTCCCGTTAATTTTTTTAAAAAAGGCTTTTTAAGCAATCGCCGAATGATTTCAGTACCATTAATTTCATCTCCATGCACTGCCCCGGTGACAGCCAGCACCGGCCCCTCTTGTTTACCACGGACTATGTGGACAGGCAAGCGCAGATCTCCCCAATCACAGAGTCTCGGGATGGTAATCATGACCTGTCGGTGCTCTCCTGGAGCAATGTCCACACCATCAATGCTTATTATTGACACTGACTATCCTTCATAACGGCTTTTACGACCTATAGGTTTCGCTTTTTTTGCAAGATAGTCAATGATTAATCCTGCAATATCAATACCTGTGGATTTTTCTATGCCTTCAAGTCCTGGAGAAGAATTAACCTCCATGACGAGAGGCCCTCGATGAGAACGTAATAAGTCAACTCCAGCCATCTTCAGCCCCATACTCTTTGCCGCTTGTACAGCAGTCTCTCTTTCAGCGCGAGTAATTTTAACGGCTTCAGCACTTCCACCTTGGTGTAAATTCGACCTAAATTCTCCAGGCTCTGCTTGTCTCTTCATGGATGCGACTACTTTTTCACCCACCACAAAACAGCGAATATCAGCTCCACCGCTCTCTTTAATAAATTCTTGAACAATTATGTTCGCATTAAGTCCCATAAAAGCATGAATGACGCTTTGGGCTGCTTTCTTGGTCTCAGCCAGCACCACGCCGACCCCTTGAGTACCTTCTAGTAGTTTAATAACTAGAGGTGGGCCGTTGACCAGGCTAATTAGATCGTTAATGTTGCTAGGAGAGCTTGCAAAACCTGTTTTTGGCATACCAATCCCTTTGCGGGACAGAAGCTGCAAAGAACGCAGTTTATCCCTAGAGCGAGTGATTCCAAGTGAAGGATTGATAGAGAATGTCCCTGAAGTTTCGAACTGGCGTACAATGGACGCCCCATAAAATGTACGTTTAGCCCCGATTCTGGGAATAATTGCATCAAATTGAGGCAACTCATCCCCCTGGTAATGTATGGCTGGCTTTTCGGAAGTGATATTCATATAGCACTTTAAGTAGTCAATTACCGTAATATCATGACCTCTTTCTTGTCCTGCGGCCAAAAGCCGCTTAGTAGAATATAATTCCTGATTTCTTGATAAAATCGCGATATTCAAATCATCCACCTTTCCCTAAAAGGACAAGTATAGCAAATATTTGGCCTTCAGAAGCGGCATGCTCTGGTATTCTCGGTGAATAATGCCCTTTTCTTTTTCTGCTGAACAGCCGCCGACCTTAAAACTTTTTTAAAAATAACTGGCTTATCTTTTGGAGCACTGTCTCTTTTCAGAGCGGATAGGGTGACTTTACTGAGTATTTTACAAACAATGAGCTTTCTTATGTATTTTTCTACTTTTTCTTGGGCTTTTCCTATTTGACAGTCATGATTAGCATTCGTCTCCTTATGTTTTTTATAGATCTTCCGGGTCAGATAGCGTGCTGACAGGGTTACAATCCCTACCGTTTTTACAAGCAGAGTCAATGAAAGCACTCCTGTGAGATAGGATACGGGCACAGCTAAAGGTGGAAAGAGAGGTGATAATGCTGCGAACACTAACGTCAAAAAAATAATGGTGGGCACCAATCCGATAGTTAAATAGTGGAATGTCTTATAGGTTCCCTGGCTGGTTTTTATCTGCCAATGGGGTATTTTTTTGTTTTTATGGAACAGGATGCTGCTCTTTTGCTCCCGTAAAAGTGTTTCCCAGCGCTTGGTTTTTTTCTGGTAATACTCCTCTTTAATTCTCAAAATCTTAATAATGTCACTTTCCTGATCCTTGTGATTGTCCAATATTCGAGATAGCTTCTCAATACTGCACTGCGTATAAGCTTCTTGAGTTCTTTTATTATGGTAAACGGATACATCAACCTGTTTACAAGCTTTGAGAAAATTATCAACAAAGTGAACTGTCTCAGATCCAAGGGGGCGGAAGAACACATCATAATTAGTCAGTTTTTCTTGATTTTCTGCCATCTGCTTGGTTCTACTCTATGTGGAGTACCACGTTATTGTCTCACAATGATACCATTTTTGACAGTCTTGTCAAAAATGAGAAATTTTTTTGTAGGAGGTATACCAGGGATCAGTATATAATCCACGATCGCGACAGGAAAATAGAGAAGAGGTTGTTACTATGTTTAAAATTCTAAGATTGGCAGCATCTCCATTGCTCAGTCTGTTTATCCTAATTTTAGGAAATGGCCTTTTCACCACCCTGATTACGTTGCGACTACATGAAGCTGGGGTCTCGTCCCCAATGATTGGCGCTATGACAGGCTTCTACTACGCAGGGCTTGTTTGTGCTTCTTTTAGAATTGAACACTTTATCATCCGAGTTGGTCATATTCGAGCATTTGCGACCTTCGCATCAGGACTCGCGGTGATTAGTTTGCTCCATGGAATTTTCACCGTTCCTTCTTTTTGGTTAATTCTGCGATTTTTCGGCGGATTCGCCACAGCGGGGCTATTCATTGTGATTGAAAGCTGGTTGCTTATTCTAGGAACCGTCAAAACACGAGGCCAAGTACTCGCCCTTTATATGGCAACTCTTTATGCTGCTCAAGCCTTAGGCCAGTTTTTGATAAACATTGGCGAGAGTAGTACATTGCTGCCCTATGTCATCACTGCCATGTTGTGCTCTCTTTCGGTGATCCCACTTGCAATGTGCAAAATTGGAGCCCCGGAATTTGAAGAACCATCTACCCTTGAATTTAAACAGCTCTTTAAAATTTCTGCTGCAGGTGTTATTGGCTGCCTATGTGCTGGATTGATACTTGGATCAGTCTATGGTTTATTACCACTTTTCATTTCCCAGCAAACGAACGATAACAGCTCTGTCGCGCTCTACATGGCTTTAACTATTTTTGGAGGAATGGCTCTACAATATCCCGTAGGCCGTATCTCCGATTATGTTGAGCGACGTACCGTTATGGCGGTTCTGTCCTTTTTAACGGTGGGTTTATCTTTAATTATTATAATGAGCTTCAAAATCACTTGGATGGCTATGCCTACTATTTTCCTTTTTGGTGGATTAGTATTTACCCTATATCCAATCAGTATCAGTCATGCCTGTGATAGTCTCGATCATAAGGATATTTTAGCTGGCACCCAAGGGTTGTTATTAGCTTATAGCATTGGAGCTGCTGTGGGCCCATTTATTGCTCCCGCATTTATTTATACTATAGGCTCCTCGGGTCTTTTCGTTTATTTTATTGTAATTTCCTTATCGCTGGGATTTTTCTCTCTGTGGCGTCGAGTGCAGACTCCTGCCAGAATACAAGAAGAAGATTTTATTCTCATTCCTCAAACAACCCCCATTGCGGCATCGATGGATCCACGTGGTTCCATCGACTAAAGAGCCACTTATGAAACAACAAATACTACTTTTTTTCTTGATAACAATTCTTGTAGGTTGTGCTACCAGTAGCCGACAAGCGCCTTTTGATTTTGTTCAAATCACACCGGAAAACGATCTAGTGGGACAATCCTATTCAGTTACTGTGGGCCCTGGGGATACGCTACCGATGATTGCCCAACAAAATAATGTGGGAATGAAAGCGCTAAAAGATGCAAACCCGAAAATTAATCCTTCGCAACTATTAGTCGGACAGAAAGTTAGAATACCAAAACAATATCTGCTTCCCCCAGTGAGTTATCGAGATGGAATTGTCATCAATGTCAGTGAATTACGACTTTATTACTTCAACTCAGATGGGACTTCTGCTGTGGTATTTCCCGTTGCCTTGGGCAAAGAAAAATGGCGGACTCCCGTGGGACAAACAACAGTGATACGTAAAAAAAAGGATCCTACCTGGGTTGTGCCCCAGTCCATAAAAGATCATGCCCTAGCTACTTCTGGAACAAAATTGCCTGACATTGTTCCACCCGGAGTAGATAATCCTCTTGGGCATTATGCACTTTATTTAGGTATGCCCGGTTATCTTATTCACGGAACCAATGATCCAAGTAGCGTTGGACAGTTAGTCAGCTCAGGTTGTATTCGAATGTTCAATAAAGATATTGAGAAACTTTTTTCAATGGTAGACGAAGGCACACCCGTTCATATCATACATTTCCCTGATAAAATAGGTTGGCATTTGAACAAACTCTATATCGAGGCCCATCAACCGTTAACTGATGATAAGGGTTTTTATGAAAAACATCGTGTTTCAACTGAGCAAGCCATTTTACTTGCAATCACAGGAAAAAAAGTTGTGATTGATGATGAAAAATTAACGGTAGCTACTCGTCAGAAAAAAGGGATCCCTGTAGAAATTGGTGCGCTAAGAAAACCTTAACATTTTAGCCTTATGTTCCAAAACTTATTGACATAACTCCTAGCTTCTATACAATTTGTGTATTGGAAACAGTTTAAGCGCGGGTAATTATATGAGTCTAGTTCACTTCAATCGTCTATTTTGTGCAACGAGTATAGTTTTGTTTGCTATATTTACAAGTGCTTGTTCGTCAACTTCAACTTCCGAAAGCGCCGGTCAATATGTAGACAGCTCAACTGTGACTACAAAAGTTAAAGCAAAACTAATTAACCAATTGGGAGCGGAAGGGCTATCAATCAAAGTGAAATCATATAAAGACGAGGTACAGCTTAGCGGTTTCGTGAACAATCTGGAAACGAAAAATAACGCGACCCGTATTGCTTTGTCTATTAATGGCGCTGAACATGTAAGAAACGATATCATTGTCAAAAAATAAACCGCCTCTATTCGTAGAAATAAGGTAACTACTCACTCCCTACGATTCAATTTCCCCAGCCAGTGCCATCTGAATAGCAATTAATGGATTAATGCCTTTATTGGCCATGGTTTGCAGATAGCTAGATATTCGACAATAAGCTTGAGCATAGAGCTCTGCTCG
>JAJFKH010000028.1 GCA_021773305.1 Gammaproteobacteria bacterium
ATCGAATAGCAGCAGCGGCTCTAATCTATAACACGTTTGCACCAGCTGGCCAATACCGGTCATATCGTAAGGTGTTTGTAATAAAGAAGCTAAGAGCTGCTCTTTGGCATGTGAATAGTGTGCGGTTGTAGCGGTCAGCTCAGCTAAAAAACGAAATATCCAAGACCAAGTGGTATCGTATCGTTTCGTATGCAACAGCGTAGACAACCGTTTTGTTTGCTGCCCTTGTTGAAATTGCATCGCAATGTATTCCGCCGCTAAATATTCTTGCACGGTCAAATGCATAAATTCACAAGCAATATAGTTGTCTGTTTTTGAACAAGAACCATCCAGCGGCACCAACAACCCTTTTTTGTGAACATAATAGTTAAAATTACCGAGATTAAACTTCGGATAAGTTTCAATCACCGTAGTAATCAATGCTTCATTCAGTACAACCTGCCCCTGCACCATGGCTTCAAATGCCAAAACTTGATAGAGATGATAACGCTTTTCTTTTTTTAAGCTGTTCCAGCTCTGGCGAGCATTAGCCTTTTTCAATTGATCGTTGCGTTGGCGAATCGTTGGTTTTTCTCCAACAACATCATCCCGCAAAGCATCGCGCTTTAATAATAACCCAATTAAGCTTTGGTATAATTGAGTGAGCCCACACGGCCATGCACTTGGCTCTGTCTCCAGCATGTCATTCTGAGCACTTTCTTGATACAACTCACATATAAATGTCAACAATAAAGGAAGATGGGCGCAACCCCAAACACCACAGTCTTGCTGTAGTAATGTAATAAGTTCTTCGCTTTTTTCTGGCGGGCAAACCTGTTGTTGAATGAATGTTCGAATATTCTCATCCGTAAAACCAAGCAACGTTAACTCTCTATCCACATCACTGAGTGTATGTTGGTTCCCCCTGCATAAGCGGCGAAATCTTTCGTTCATTCTGCAATATTTATGCGCAATGATAATATTTTATCCATATTAAATGGGTTCTCGTTAGCGGCGTGACGTTTAAAGTTAAATTCCCCATGCAAATTAATATGACTCCAATTAATAATTGATCCATCTTTTATAAGGTTAACCATATCATCACGCTCACTACTGTCTTGGCAATTAGTCAATAACTGCGATAAATAGAGATAATTCCACAAGATAATTGAATTTTGAATTAGCATTTTACAGTTTACAGCAGTTTCTTGATTGTCAGAGGTTCCTTGCATAAACTCTCCAGCGTTGGCATAAAATATAGCTCTAGAAAACCTGTTTGCTGCTTCGACACGATTTAGTTGCTTTTCAATACGTTGTCGTAATGTAACATCATCATAATACGTTAAGATAAATAACGATTTTATTATTCGACCAAATTCTTTGATCGCTTTATATAGAGGATTGTTTTTCGCGTATGAGCTTAACCGTTTAAATAGCTGTGAAGCAGGAGTTTTTTTTAATTTTATAGTAACCATAAATCGCAACACATCATCCCAATGCGTCTTTATAATATCTTGATTAATTGTCCTACTAGGTAAAATTTTATATCCTTTATTTTCATACGTCTTTTTAGCAGAAAAAGCATATATACATTGTCTACCGATCTTCTTTAACCTTGGGGCAAATGATATATCCAAGAAATGGGTTGCTGCAAATATTGATTCTGTATAACCATGAGTATCTGTTGAGTGAATATCAATATTAGGAACATCATTATTATTTAAACCATCTATAACATACGCCGCTTCTCGCTCTGACGCACTCATTACTAATGAGTGGAACAGTGACTGTCTCTCATCAACAAAGGTATAGACACTAATCCCTTTATCTTTCCCAAAATATTTAAATGAATAGTTTGCCAATAAAGAATCGACAGCTACTCCAAATTTTGAACCATCACTTGCACTATGCTTTTGATTTTTATCTGCCAAGTAAATGCTAGATAAACTTAGCTGATGTATCATATTGACAATAGATTGATTAGCATCATGTAATGATTTTCTAGTAAAATACCAATTCACTGTATTATTTAATGTGTTTTCATTAACGCCCGTGGAAATTTGAGCCATTTTAGGAACACCTATATTGCATCCCAGAGCAATAATTCCAGCATGAAATGTTGATCCTTTAGGTCTATGTTTGATGCTTTTTATAGTATGATGTTTGAATGACATTGAAAAATTGGTGGCATTATCGATATCAGATAATACTCGTAATATTGGGACATAACGATTTTGGTTTAATAGAGCAGATATGTGTTCTGTTTCTTTTTCTTCTAGTGTTGGAGTCGTTGCTTGAATAATTCCATTTTTATTTATAGACAAATAAGGGTTTAGTTGATTATTGTAACGCTGATTTACCAAATGGTATTTTTCATCTAAAAGTATTTTTAAATCATAAAGCATCATATCGGCATTATCATATGCACTTAACTCTGTAATTTTTAATAACTGTTCACGTTCTTTTTGCCATGTATCTTCATCAATCAAATAATCATGAATAGATAAATATCGGTAAGAATATTTTAGATTTAAATCACCCGATTTTAACTCCGTGCTCATGTATATAAATAGTAGTATTTTATAAAGCGAGGTATTAAAGGAATTGTTTCCATCACCTAATATAGCATTTCTATCAGTCTCAGATAAAAAATCTTTTGGCGAATTATCACTTATTATACCATCTTTCGTTCTAAAATAACTAATGGCTTTTATCAGCAGCTGGTTTGAATTAGTCTCGTTAAATAATAATATTTTTACAATGTCTGAAACACGTCTCTGTAATTTTATTGACTGTTTCTCTAGTATGTAATAATTATCATTATCTGCAACAAAGCTATTTAATGTTTGCTCAAATAGTTTAAGCTTTTCTTGTTCTTTTTCACTGATGTTACTTTCATGCTTTATTAGTAATTCATTTATCATTTTAATTTTACTAATATCAGTAAAAACAGATGAATGAGTGATTTCTGCTATCTCATCTACCAGCGATTTGTATGTGCGTCTTGACTGTGTTAGATGCTTAACAGCGGTGCGCCGCTCATTCCTGGAAATTTTATCAGATTTATTAAGATGTTTAACACAAGAATTTTTTGCTGATCGAACGCATTTTAAGAATATATCCACAAAGGCATCTTGTCTTAAATAATACTGATGTTGGATAAAAGCAGTTAAGTATAAATATTTTTTCCCTGGGCTAGATAGTTGTTTAATCTGAGATGATTTAGCCTTAATTATCCATGTTGCATAATATTGAGAAGCTTGTGGTGTTAGCTTTAATGCCTCAATTACCGGCAATAACGAAATAAAAACATCCTTAATCTGTATGAATAAATTGATGCTGGCTTGTATTGCTTTTGGTTTCATAGATTGATTAATGATTTTATAACTATTAATCACACCTTTAATGCTTTTATTGTCGGTTTGCAGTAGTGAATCAAGCAGTGATTTTTGAGTGTCCTCTAAAAGTGAGTGAATGATATTGCTCAGTTGTTCTTCTATTGAAGAATAGCTTTTTGTGACAAGATCAGCCAAACGGTGATAAGAGGGAATTTCTATTTTTCTTTCATGAAGTAGTGATAAAATTTCAAAAAATGATTTTTCTGGCTCAATCAATTGCTCTGCTTTAGTTTGCAATTCATATTTAACCCATGTTTTCTCCGCCTCTTCAAAGGGTGTATAATCTAGCATTTTTAGTATTATTTCACGGTGATCTTTAGGGATTTTATTGACATATTTTTCAAAATGAACAGAATCTAAGGATATATTCAATATTTTTGCTGCATATTCAATATCCTCTTGATGATATTTATTGTTTACAAAAAATCGCTTAGAAGCCTTAAAATATCCATATTGTAGCAAAAAACCGATCTGATTAGTTGGTGTTCGAAGTTGATTTATTTTTCTCTCTAGATCACCGGGTATGTTGAAACATAATGCTCTCGCTTCTGGTAATAGAATGGGAGGATAATCAAATTCACGCTGCTCTTTCTCTGATAAGATAATTAATCTACTCATGCCTTGATATCCTTTTTACTGGTAGATTTTTCCAATGATAGAGTTCTTGTTGCAGTATGTCTACCAGTTTGTACAACATATTGATTCTATGCGATGGTAGTAGCAACATCGCTATGGCCAGCATTCTCTTAAGCCATTTTTAATATTGTTCTTTACTTAGCTAGTTGCGGCACTTTTGTGTGAAAATTGAACTAAATGAACGAAAGATTTCGCCGCTTATGCAGGGGGAACCATACCTTAGGTCAAGCCCAGCAATCCATTCTTGTTCAAGCCTACAGCTTTACTTCAACGCCGATTGCTGAGGCGTTGGTCAAAGCCCATGCACGAGGCGTGGATGTTCAGGTGATATTGGATAAATCTCAGGTAAATTACAAATACTCCGTTTATCCACGCTTATTGAAAGCGACTATCCCGGTTTTTGTGGATAGCAAACCGGCAATTGCCCACAACAAAATCATGATAATCGATGGTCATACGACACTGACTAGCTCGTTTAATTTTACCGCGGCGGCACAAAAGCGAAATGCTGAAAATGTGATGGTAGTCCACGATGCTTCTATCAGTGCGGCCTATCGTCGCAATTGGGAAAACCGGCTTGCACAATCGGTGGCCTATCCGGTGTATGTGGCGCATCGAGCTAAGCTGCAACACGCCCGTCGTTAGCGTGGGAAAACACCTGGTGAGGTTGGGAATTTAACAGAGTGGCCGTTGATTTATTGTGGCAGCACCGGCTACAATGGCATGCAATGAGTTTCTCGGTATCGTCTCACGACAGTGAGTATTGGGCATGGCGTTCTTGGATATTTATGGGCGTGGTCGTCAACACTGGCGATGAGTGAACCCTTCATGAGGTCAATTTATGTTCTGGTTAGGATGTTTGTATTGTGCGGTGGCGTTGCGTGTTTTTGTGGCGCAATACTGCAATAATTTTAATCAAGCGACGTTTCGGTTGGTTATTCATGACGCACCGTTGCAGTGCCGGTTGCAACGGATCTCAAGAGTGATGTTGCTAGGTTCAACACTATTATGGCCTGTATTGTTGGCTGTTGCACCAGAATTGTTCTTGAGAGCTTTTCTCTTGGGGCAATCTCGTGCACTGAGTGCCTTGGGCTTTCAGCAAGGCATGTGGGCGGCGAGGGCCTTTGATAAAATAAGGTAAATCATGGAAAGAGAGCAGCTACATTTATTAATCAAAGAAGGCGAAGGTCTTAGTGTTGAATTTAAAGAGCATTTTTCTAGTAAAATTGACAAGGACATGGTCGCATTTGCAAATACCAGTGGTGGTCACATTTTTCTTGGTGTTGATGATCAGGGAGACGTTGTGAATGAAAATTTATCCAATGATTTAAAAGCTAAAATCAATAGTTTGGCGAGAAATTGTGAGCCTGCTATTTTGTTAGAAAATATTCAGCAAATTGATAATGTGGTTGTGATTACAGTTGGAGAAAGTGGTGATAAACCACACAGTTGCTCAGCCGGGTATTTCCGTCGTTTGGATGCTGCAACACAGAAAATGAACCAGAAAGAACTCCGATTTTTATTTAAAAAATCGGAGCATTCTATTTCTTTTGAGCGATTGATTTGTGAGAATGTTACGCATGAAGATATTTCTTTCAAAAAAGTTAACGCTTTTTTATCAGAAGCAAAAGCTCATCTTGAGCAGGTAAAATTAGATGCGGTATTGAGCAGCTTAAATCTTTCTAAGGGAAACTGTATTACTAATGCGGGTGCTTTACTTTTTGCAAAAAAACCTCGGGCACATATTTTCCATTGTGAAATGATTTTAGCCGCTTTTAAAGGGACAGATAAAGTTCATATTTATGATCGTGTTGATGTTCAAGATGATTTAATTACGCAATTTCACCAAGCTATGATGTTTCTTAGAAAGCATTTAAATCTGCGGAGCGAAATTAGGGGTACTAAACGCTACGATATTCTTGAGATCCCATTAGAAGCACTACGTGAGGCTGTTGCGAATGCAATTATTCATCGCAATTATGCTATGGCAGGTACGAGTCTAATGGTTGAAGTCTATGATGATAGGGTTTCAATTAAAAATCCTGGGGGGTTGCCCGAAGGTATGAAATTATCAGAATTAATGCAAACATCGGTGCGCCGAAATGAGCTTATTGCTGATATTTTCTCAAGAATTAATCAAGCAGAAAGAATGGCTAGTGGTTTTCCTCGAATCATGAGACTTCTTTCGGAAGCTAATTTACCTAAGCCAATGATTGAAAGTAATGCATTCTTTAATATTACATTTAAGCGGGATCCAAAATTTAAAGTGGGTGGCATTCGTTCGGAAGAAAGTTCGGAAGAAAGTTCGGTTAAAAGCTCGGATAAAATTTTAGCTGCAATTAGGAAAAATCCAGAAGTCACAGCAAGCAACCTTGCTGAAATGTTAGGTATTTCTCAGCGTGCAGTTGAAAAACAACTTGCTTCACTTAAGCGAGCAGGAAAAATCGTGCGGATCGGCTCAACAAAAGCGGGTCATTGGGAGATTTCTTCGTAATTGCCAGCTCCGACGCATCAATCTATAGATAGTCTAAAATCAAAGGGTTAGAGGGTTTTGTCGCAAGAATTAGCTCAAACTGTGGTAATATCCTTATTAATCAACAAAATCTAGGAAATAAATATAAATGGACTTCAAAGGCAAGCATTTCATGAAGGATATTATTTTGATGGCCGTACGCTGGTATCTGGC
>JAJFKH010000029.1 GCA_021773305.1 Gammaproteobacteria bacterium
GGAATTTTGTTTGCCTACTGACAAAAAATTTTGTTGTCTTTTGTGGTTAAATAGGCTATACAATAAATTACTTTATTTTAATGAAACGACTCTGCAGTTGCGCCGCTATGATTTTTGTATTTCCACAGCGCCTGGGGAAAACATCACAAAAAGCTATTTTTTGCAGACAATTTGTGAACTCCCGCAACGGGATGAATTAGTTTTTAATATACCGAATAAAGATACTTTTGTATGTCATATAGCCCAACAAAAAATTACTTTTCCCAACTTAAACCATGTTACCAATATACAAAATGAGCAAAGTTTAATTCATCGTATTGCGTCCTCCGATGTATATTTAGCACTTCCTTATGGTTATTGGGACAAGACTGGATGTGGTATTTGTGCTCATATGATGACAAAAGAACGCGGCTTGAGAGGTAAAGTTGCAAATATTTATGTTAATGGAGATAGAGAGTTTTTTCAGAAAATGAGCGTTGTACTGCGATTTAGACAGCATTCAAGCGTTGGTCTAACATTAGGCTATTCAGTGCCAATCGCTGCATTGAGTTTTAGTCAAAATTCTTGTTATCTAGCAGGATTAGACGGATTATTGAACGTTATACTTTGGAAAATATCGATAAATCATAAATCCTTGAAGTTGAGAATAGTACGTGTATGGCGTGTATCATCAGGGATAGGAAATATGCATTATTTAAGGGGTGATATTCTACCTAATATTGCCGTACAGCAGCAAGGCATTGTTGTAGCTTCTGCATTAGAATGCTTATCTTTATTGTATACCTCAAAAAAGAAACCAATCTCTGTAGCGTATGATGTAGGTATACCATTGTCTAGTCTTACTTTTGCAGATGATATAACGTTGGTCTGTGAAACAAAAAATAAAGGTTCAGTGGTTTTTCAGTTAATGGAAATAGAGAAAGAATATCGATTATCTCCTATTTACAGTAGCGAGAAATATTTTTTACAGTTACAAAATTGCAAGATAGCAGGGGTTTTGGGCATCACATCTTCTCAGAATTGTCTGTTTAAACACTATAAAGCCGTAGGGCAGCCCGCAAATCTAGAGATCGAAGACAATACCGCGCTGACAACAACCTTTGCCCAAGGCCAATGGTTTAGTCAAATCAACGGCACTAAGGTTGTGATACCTCAATCGTTTTATAGCCAGTTACTGACAAGCGCTCTCATTGACTATGATAACTGGGTGGTGACATTGGTGCGAGATGTTAACGCAAAAGATGGTATGCATACTTTTTTATTGATAGAGGGGATAACAACATTTGGCAAACCTTGTTACGTCCGAATGGATTTAGCGAATCGTATAGGTGGTAAAAAAGTCGAGCCGGAGGGCTTTGCAAAAATAAAATTTGCTTATACAGTGGCGGAGAATTTCTCTCAGCAATCACTTCAACAAACATTAACCAGTGTTACGATATTACGGAGAAATCCAGAGGGGTTAAAAGGCCAAGCTTGGGTGGTGTCGCGCAGGCAGTTGGTGGTGTTAATTGAGCACATCCAGCAACATTATGTTATCCCTGATAAATTAATTCCTTACAGTACATTAGGGGATAAAAGTTTTTTTGCAAAAGGTCATAATTGTTATACCTGGGCAAGGGAGATGTTGCTATGCTTAAACCATCCGCCTATCACAAAACGCTTACCGAAAAAATGGAGTAATTATATTGTCAATAATCCAGGGTTTGATTTGAACTTACAACTAGGAGCTGTGGCAGCTCAAAAAGATAATTCATCTAACATCGTACCAGATAATTCTGGACTTGGTAGCCGTCAATGCGCGCTGATGTAACGCTAGTGAATAGGTTGTTATGGGAATCCCATAACATGCAGCTGTGACGCACCAATTTAGAGGATCCTTTTCAGATGTCTTTTTTTGTTGCCAAAACGTTAAAATCTAATGGTTTAATGGAAGTTCAACAAGGAAAATATGATTCGCTTTGGGTGTATACCCCTTTCCTACGCAGTGCGAGAGAAGAGCGTCAAGGGAAGACGACACCGACAGAGATTTTAACCGGGGCTTCTCATCCTCATTGGTTAGAGATGCTGGGTTATCAGCGCTTCAAAAAAGCAGCATTGCTTAACTGATAAAAATAAATCACATCTGTTATATTCTATTCAATATACCGCCTATCGGTAGGCTATTTTGCGCAAGCTTGTTACCTAAAATACCCTGTTTTTGAACCAGGCCAAATTATTAGAAAATCGCCACCAAAGAAGCCGTCATTATCTTAATGATGATGAAATTAATATTCTAAAATCTGAGCTAGATCCTAAAATTTATTTGACTACATTAATTTTTAAGGCGGATTAATATTTTGTTAAGTTGAATCGTTTATCATTACTGGCTACAGCGTGTATTCCGTTAGGATGGGCTCAACTCCTGATGATATAATAGTAACTGACTCATACAAAGGCTAATTTATAATGAATCAACAACAATTTATAGAAGCTTGTAAAACAGGTGATATTAAAACTATTGAAGAGGGCTTGCTGTCCGATGACATGGATATCAATCAAGCAGAGGATGATGGCTGGACTCCACTCCATGAGGCTTGTTCTAAAGGTCATAAGGCCGTCGTTATGTTATTGCTCCAAAACGGCGCAACTGCCGTTATCAATCAAGCAGATAAGTATGGCTATACCACATTCCACATGGCTTGCTACACAGGCCATGAGGCCGTCGTTAGGTTATTGCTTCAACAGGGTGCGGATATCAATCAAGCCAATGATAATGGCTATACCCCGCTCCATATCGCTTGCTCTCAAGACTATGAGGCCGTTGTTGCGTTACTGCTCCAACAAGACGGTATAAGAATCAATCTACGAAGTAATTTTGGGCGTACACCCTTCTTCACTGCTATAAAAAGTGCTCGTGGGCGTAAAGCTGCAACGTTACTTCTGGAAGTCCTTTACCAAACGAGAAAGGGGTACTCTCAGATTAAGGCAGTGATGAAAAAAGATGGTTTAGAGGCTGATAAAATTGCCTTTGTTAAATCACACGTAAAAAATCTTAATCAAGTAAAAGCAGCAAAGCAATTAGCCTTTGCTGCAACGAATCAAGGACAATTTATTCAGGCATGTGCAAAAGGGCAGCTTCGTCAAGTAAAAAAATTATTCACCACACCGGGTGTTGATATCAACGCACCCTGTGCTTATCACGAGACTGCACTCTTTAAAGCTTGCGCTGAAGGTCGTACTAACGTGGTCAAGTTCCTATTGAGGCAAAAAGGCATCCACAGTCATCAAGCCGATAATGCCGGGCAAACCCCGCTCCATATCGCTTGCGCTGATGGTCACACTAAAGTTGTCAAGCTCCTGTTAACCCATGACTACATTGATGTGAACCTGAGGGATAACGACGGTGATACACCGCTGAAGATAGCGCGCCAAGGTGGTCATTCTGTCATTATCAAGCTGCTGTTAGGGCGTGCTGATATAATCATCGATGCGGCGAGCTTTGATTATCTCGAACAACACCAACAAGAATATGGTCAATACATCGATTGGTATACCCAAAATGATTTAGCTCAATTGCAGAAAGCTATCGAAACCTTTCATCAACATCATCCTAATGAGGTATTTGACTTTCCTCGGGATGATGCGGGGAACCCGGATGCTGAACCATCGTTGAAGGGCTATTACATACTTCGGTATTTGATTCGTTGCAGCCAAGCCAATTCACTCAGTGAGCTTGCTAATCATCTAGATATTCTTGAAAATATTAACCGATTATTGACTATCCCCAGCATTAAGACCCTCGTCATCACCAATGCCATAGGTTGTCACATGCCTGATAACTACCGTGACAGAGGTCAACCACGCTATCGTTTTGCCTCCCAAACCAATGAGCTGTTACGTTTAGCGCAAAGTGTAGGTCATGAAGGCATTGTTATGCGCCTACTGGATATTCCTGCGATTCGAGAGGCTACTGAAAATAATCATTACTACCAAGGAGAAGCCGCTGACGATTTGCGAGAAGTCGCACAAAATCGCGAATCTTCCATGCGGGCATTAACCCCTCAAGAGCAAGCCAGTGTGGCACAGATTGAGGCAGCGTATAAAGAAACCATCAAAAATCAAGGTGGCGCGTCGAAGGTTATGACTGCCTTAAAGCAAATCCTCAAAAAACGATATCTCGCGGATAAAGAGAGCCGCACAGTGATATTGGGGAACGCAAGCTATCTACTACCTTTTGAGTGGGATAAATTACAGTTACTCCTTGAGGAACACAAGGTCACTCCAGAACAACGACAGACTATTTTAGCCGTTTACTATAAAAATAATAATCACACGGCCTATCGTTATTTCTCCAAGCCGAATCGTTGGATGTCAGATAATGCATACTATGTGAATGGTGATAGGAATGGATGTTGGTCTACCTTTGAGGAATATCAAACTCTCATGGCCTACCTCTGGGTAGCTGCCAATGATGACAGTCAGCCTCCCCGAGAGGCCAATATCACTGTTGCTGACCGAGTAGATTTGTTCATTCGCCAAATAGCATTGCTGAATCGAGCGCATAACTGGGATAAGCACCGTCGGGTCATGGATGCGCTTGGGAACCTTGTGGTAGAAGAGTATGATGATGTAGAGGGCGATAAACCTTCTTGCTACAGTGGTGTTAAATCCCGTTTATTTCAAGCGTTACTGTATCATCCGATTTATGAAATTCTGGATAAATCTGTGACTCAACAATTTATTAAGGATGCCATTCATCAGCATTACACAAAAATACTCAATGATAACACCGTAGAAGAGCTTCAAATATTACAAACAGCTGTGGGTAATTACTTTATTGAGTTCAAAACAACTCTGGAACTTGAGACGCTAGCCTTCACGGATATGCAGCGATCCACTATCAAAGCAACTTTCATCAATCATTACGGTGAGAAAAGAGCAGCGCCATTTCTTCCTATAGTCGATGAATTGCTTAAAAAGGATGGACTGATTTCTAATGACTTCTTACGGTTTTATCAATCGGCTCATTTAGATAAACTATTTGAAACTATGCAAAACACCTATCTTGCTAGGAAGATTATCAATGAAGTTGTCCTCACCCATGTGAGGAAATTGGCTCAACCTCAAACCGAAAATGAATTTGAAGCTGTGAATCAATTACTTTTTGCGATTAAAAATCAAGGCATCGGCTGTATTTGGGACGAGATTAAAAATGTAGTCAAAGACCAGTACAGTCAAGTGGCCCAAGAGAATGTCAATGATCCTGCTTGGGAAACTATCAAAGATAGCGTAGATACGGTTTTCTTAACTTCAACAACCCAACGATTGATACAGGTTGAAATAAAAACAACCATTAAACAATCTGATGGTTATCAAGCCCACCGCAACAACCACCCTGAACTCGACAAACAATCCTTATTCTGGGTAACACCAGAATCTTCCCAATGGACACTCATGGGTTGCGTTAAAGCGGCAGTGACAGAATATCAAGAAAAAAGTCAATTTTCCCCCAAATGAAAAAATGAAATCAAGATCCAGGTGAAAGGTTGGAAGAGTTTAAGCGAGCTTGAATGGGTAACAAACTACACCCAAAGCGAATCATATTTTCCTTGTTGAGCTTCCATTAAACCATTATCTTTTAACGTTTTGACAACAAAAAAA